>JANWYQ010000221.1 GCA_025055015.1 Caldilineales bacterium | reverse complement strand
GCGGGAGCGGGACTGGCTGACCATCCTGGCCGAGGTAGCGGCGCAGATGCAGGCGACCGACGACGTCCACGCGCTGGCCGACATCGTCGTGCGCGGCGGGCTGCGCTTTGGCTTCCGCCGCGCCCGGCTGCGGCTGTTCGCGCAGACGGGCCAGGAGGCGACCACCGACCCCGAGCTGGTGGGCGTCAGCCAGGCGGGCGAGCCGCAGTTGGAGGGCTTCGAGGGCCTGCGCGCGCCGCTGTCGAAGCTGCTGTACTCCAAACAGGCCATCGAGGCGGGGCAACCGCGCTGTTTCAAGGGCCGGGAACTGGGGCCGGGCGGCCACGACGAGTTCTATGCATCCCAGGGCATGGAGCCTCCCAAGGGGCACTGGTTCAAGGTGCCCCTGCTCAGCGGCGGCCACGCCGTGGGCGCGCTGACCCTGGACAATGGGCCGGAGGAGCGCTCCTTCGGGGAAGGGGTGATCCAGCAGCTCAGCCAGGTGTTGGCCCTGTTCGGCAGCCAGGCCGCGGACGCGCTGGAGCGGGCCCGTCTGCGCGAGGCGGAGCGACGTCAGGCAATAGAGGCGCAGCTCTTGAGCGACATCAGCCGTCAGGTGACGGCAGCCGCGGCGCAGGGGAACCTGGACGCGCTGCTGGATGAGGTCCGGCGCCAGGTCCGTCGGCTGATGGACGTCACCAACTTCATGGTGGTGCTGCACGATCTGGAGACCGAAACCCTCGACTTCCGTCGGCAGTACGAGAACGACGAACTGTTCGACCGCCACTGGCGCTGGGCCGGCGCTGGGTTGAGCGGACGCGTTATAGGCGACAACCAGCCGTTGTTGATCACCGACACACAAGCCTATTGTCAACGGGAGGGCATTAGACACTACGGCCGTCCTGCTGCCTGCTGGTTGGGAGTGCCGCTCCAGGTCGAGGGCCAGGCGGTGGGCGCGTTGGTGGTGCAGAGCTATCGGGACAGGGCTGCTTACGGCGAGCGCGAGCGGCGCCTGCTCGAGTCGGTGGCCGACCAGGTGGCCGGCGCCATCTACCTGGCCTACCGACTGGAGCGCAAGGCCGAGCTGGAGCGCCAGGACGCAGCGCGGCGCAGGCTGCGGGAGGTGCTGCCGGAGCTGATCCGGGAGTCGGAGGAGCTCTTCTGGCACGCGGTGCTGACCACCGTCACCCACCGCGACGGCAACAGCTTCAACCGCGCCATCCTGCTCTGGTACGACGAGGCTGGCGAGCATGTAATCGGCCGCATGGCCATCGGCCAGCTCACCCGGGCCGAGGCGCGCAAGGCCTGGGAGCGCGACCGAGACGCCGGCCACACCTTGGCGAAGTACTTCGCCGCGCCCCGACAGGCCTGGGCCAATCCCACGCCGCTGCAACAGATGATCGTTGGGGAGCGCTGGCCGGTGGGCGGAGAGACGAGCCCCTGTCGCCGCGTGCGAGCCGAGGGGAAGCCGCTGGTGGTGCGCTCCGACGCGCTGCGGGGATGCCTGCCGGACGAGGTGTTGTCGCCGCCCGACCTGTGGGACGATGCCGCCACCTACGACTGTGCGCTGTTGCCGGTGCGGTCGCCGCAGGGCGTGCTGGGCGTGCTGATGGTGGACAAAGCCTTCGACAACGAGCCGCTGCGGCCAGGGGATCTGGACAGCCTTGCGCGGGTGCTGAGCGCGGCTATGGAGGTCTGGCTGCAGGCAGCAGAGCGCACAAAAGCTCAACGCCTAGGTGAACGGTACGAGAAGGTGCTGGCGTTGGAGCGGACGCTCCTGGCTATGACGGCCGAGCAAGGGCTCAAGACAGGCCTGGAAGCGCTGTGTCGCCAGGCCAAAAAGCTGTCCGGCGCCGACGCCGTGGTGGTCTATCCTTATCAGGCCAACAAGGGTCGCTACGACTTGGACCTGGTGTCGTACGTTGGCCTGCAGAAAGGCGCCGAGTTTGAGGCCAAGAAAAAGGACAAGCCGCGTCAAGAAGGCGTCGCGTTCACGGTGTTGCAGTCCGGCACCCTGGTTGTGCCCGACGTAGCGCGCTCGCCCTTGTCCTTCGGTGGCCGGCCGCTGGCCGACCACGCTTTCTTGCAGCGCGAGGGCTTCCAGGCGCTCATCGCGGCGCCCATGCGCCAGGCCAGCACCGGCGAGCCGTTGGGCGTGTTGTACCTAGACTATCTCTCTCCTCAGCGGTTTGACGATCAGGAGGTGGCCCTGGCGGAGCAACTCGCTGCCGTCGGCGCCGTCGTTATCAGCGCCGGCCGGGAGATGGAGCGGCAGCGGCAGGGTCGGGTTGAGGCCGAGCGCAGCGAGCAACAGCGGCGTCGCGACCTGCAGCTCCTCAGCAACATCCAGGCGCAAGCGCTGGCATCGGACACCGACCAGGAGAAGCTGGTGCGCGCTATCCTGCAGAACGCAGCTGAGCTGTTCGACCGGGCTGTGGACGCTACCCTGGTGCTGCTCGAGTGGGAAGGCGAGGGGGACGAGCGGCGCGAGCTGCGGCGGAGCTATCGCCTGACCCGTGAAGGCCGTCTCCGCCGCACGCGCTCCGGCCATAAGGACGATCTAATCGAGAAGGCCTTGCTGGCTTCATCGCCTTG
>JANWYQ010000210.1 GCA_025055015.1 Caldilineales bacterium | reverse complement strand
GTGCGAACTCCCCGAAGGGTGAGCGGCAAGCCACCGCAGAGTGCGCACCTAGGGGTGCGCACTCCTCCAAACGGAACGGAAACAGCACACCCCCGTGGAGTTCGCACCCCCAGGTGCGAACGTCCCGAAGTGCGAACGGCCCTCCCCTGCGGAGTTCGCACCCCCAGGTGCGAACGTCCCGAAGCGCGAGCGGCCATCCCCTGCGGAGTTCGCACCCCCAGGTGCGAACACCCCCCAAGGGTGAGCGGCAAGCCACCGCTCCCCCAAACGGAACGGAAACAGCACACCCCCGCGGGGTTCGCACCCCCAGGTGCGTACCCCGTCGCCAACACATTCCCCGATAGGAGAAATCACCATGGTCATCGTCATGAAAGCCGGCGCAACCCAAGCCCAGATTGACCACGTCACCGATCGCATCACAGAGCTGGGCTTTGGCGTGCATCTCAGCCGCGGCACCGAACGCACCATCATCGGCGTCATCGGCGACGAGCGGACGCTGAACCCTTCCATCTTCGAGGTGATGGACGGCGTCGAGAAGACGGTGTCCATCTTGCCCCCCTACCGCCTGGCCAGCCGCGAGGTGCAGCCCGAGCCCACGGTGGTGCGGGTCAACGGCGTCAAGGTGGGCAACCAGCGCATCGTGATCATCGCCGGGCCCTGCAGCGTGGAAAGCCGCACTCAGCTCCTGGAGACCGCCCACGCCGTCAAAGAGGCCGGCGCGTCCATGCTCCGGGGCGGCGCCTACAAGCCTCGTACCTCCCCCTACTCCTTCCAGGGCATGGGCCTCAAGGGCCTGGAGATCCTGGCCGAGGCCCGCGCCGAGACCGGCCTGCCCGTTGTCACCGAGGTGATGGCGCCCGACAAGGTGGGGCTGGTGGCGGAGTACGCCGACGTGCTGCAGATCGGCGCGCGCAACATGCAGAACTACGACCTGCTCAAGGCCGTGGGCCGGGCCCACAAGCCGGTGTTGCTCAAGCGCGGGATGATGAGCACCATCGAGGAACTCCTGATGTCCGCTGAGTACATCCTCTCCAACGGCAACCCGGACGTGATCCTGTGCGAGCGCGGCATCCGCACCTTCGAAACCTACACCCGCAACACCACCGACATCAACGCCATCCCCGCCCTCAAGCAGCTTACCCACCTGCCTGTGATCGGCGACCCCAGCCACGGCACCGGCAAGTGGATGTTGGTGGACGCAGTGGCCCGCGCCTTGATCGCCGCCGGCGCCGACGGCCTCATGGTGGAGGTGCACCTGCACCCGGAAACCGCCATGTCCGACGGCGCGCAGAGCCTCAAGCCGGAGCGCTTCGCCGAGCTGGTGCGCCACGTGCGCGCCGTGGCCGAGGCGGTCGGGCGGACGGCGTGATCGCCGGAAAGCAACGGCATGAGTGCTCTCTCCCCTGCGTCCAAGAAACCACTGTCTGACTGCACCGTCGCCATCGCCGGCCTGGGGCTGATGGGCGGCTCGCTGGGGCTGGCGCTGCAGGGCCAAGTGGCCAGGGTCATCGGCATCGCACGACGCCGCGAGACCCTGCAACAGGCGTTGGCCATCGGCGCCATCCACGCCGGCTGCGAGACCCTGGCTGCGGGCGCGGCCGAGGCCGACGTCGTCGTCCTGGCCACGCCGGTGGGCGTTGTCCTGGAACAGGTAGCCGAGCTGGGCCGGCTGGCGGCCGCCGGCGCCCTGCGTCCCGGCCTCGTCCTGCTGGACCTGGGCAGCACCAAGGCCCAAGTGTGCCAAGCCATGGCCGGCCTGCCGCCTGGGGTTGAGCCGGTGGGCGGCCACCCTATGTGCGGCAAGGAGACCTCCGGCCTGGACGTGGCCGAGGCGCGGCTGTACGAGGGCGCGCCCTTCGTGCTCACCCCCCTGCCGCGTACGGCGCCCTGGGCGCTGGATCTGGCCAGGGAGCTGGTTCTTGCCGTCGGCGCACGGCCCATCGAGATGGGCGCCGAGCGCCACGACCGCCTGGTGGCGGCCATCAGCCATCTGCCCTACGTGCTTTCCCTCGCCCTCTTTGCGGCGGTGGAGGACGTGGCCGCCGAGGACGAGATGGTGTGGCAGCTGGCGGCCGGCGGCTTTCGCTCCACCACCCGGCTGGCCGGCAGCGACGTGACCATGATGCTAGACATCCTGCTCACCAACCGGGACAACGTACTAAAGCTCATCGAGGGCCTGCGCTGTCGGCTGGACGGCCTGGCCCAGGCCTTGGACGCCGACAACCGGGCTGCTTTGCGCTTCCAGGCGGAGCGCATTCGCGGCCTGCGCGCGGACTTCCTGGAGCGGTACGGGAACGGAGCTCGGTGAACGGTGAACGGCAATCGGTGAACGGTGCAATGAACCTGTTGATCCATCCTGCAACAGAGCTGTACGGCACGGTGACGATCCCCGGCGACAAGTCCATCTCCCACCGCGCGGCCATGTTCGCTGCGCTGGCCGAGGGACGCAGCCACGTGCGCAACTTCCTGCCCGGCGGCGACTGCCGGGCCACCCTGGGCGTGCTGCGCGGCCTGGGAGTGCCCATCGAGGAAGTGTCGCCGACGGAGTTGGTCATCGAAGGCGTTGGGTTGCACGGCCTGCAGGAGCCGGCCGGGGTCCTGGACTGCGTCAACTCCGGCACCACCATGCGCCTGATGGCCGGCCTCTTGGCCGGACAGCCCTTCTTCAGCGTGCTCACCGGCAGCAGCCAGCTGGTGAAGCGCCCCATGGGCCGGGTGGTGGAGCCCCTGCGCCGGATGGGCGCGCAGATCTGGGGCCGGCAAGGAGGCAAGCTAGCGCCGTTGGCCATCCAGGGCAGTCCGCTGCACCACCTGGACTACGCCCTGCCGGTGGCCAGCGCGCAGGTCAAGTCTGCGCTGCTGCTGGCCGGGCTGTACAGCAACGGCCTGGTGGTGGTGCGGGAGCCGGGCCCGGCCCGCGACCACACCGAGCGCATGTTGGCGGCCATGGGCGCGCCCGTTCAAGTGCTGGGGTCCGTGGTGACCAGCGAGCGCCCACGGCGGCCTCTGGCGCCGCTGGACATGGCCGTGCCCGGCGACATCTCCTCGGCTGCGTTCCTGCTGGCGGCCGGCCTGCTGGCGCCTCGCAGCCGGGTGACCATCGTCGGCGTCGGAGTCAACCCCACCCGCACCGGCATCCTGGACATCCTGCAGGCCATGGGCGCGCAGGTACAAGCGCAGAACCTGCGCCAGGAGGGGGGCGAGCCGGTGGCCGACCTGGTGGTGGAGCACACCGAGCTGCACGCTACCGAGATCTGCGGCGACCTGGTGGTGCGGGCCATTGACGAGCTGCCCGTGGTGGCGGTGTTGGCCACCCAGGCGCGCGGCCGCACTGTGGTGCGGGACGCGGCCGAGCTGCGGGTGAAGGAGACCGATCGCATTGCCACCGTGGCCCAGGAGCTGCGCAAACTGGGCGCGCAGATCGAGGAGTTCCCCGACGGCTTCGCCGTGGAGGGACCGGTGCAGCTGCGCAGCGCGGCCGTCTGGAGCCACGGCGACCACCGCCTAGCCATGGCCCTAGCCGTGGCGGGCCTGGTCGCGTCGGGCCCGGTGCTGGTGGAAGAGGCGGAGTGCGTCAGCGACAGCTTTCCAGGGTTCGAGCAGAGCCTTCAGGTGCTCGGCGTAGAGCTGGGGCTGGAGGAGTGACCGGTACAGAGAGGAAATCGCCATGGCACTCACCAGGGGACTGCTGGAGGTAATGCTGAAGGCAACCGCTTCGCAGTGCAGTTGCGCGGGCAGGCGGTTTGCGTCTATCAACGGGGCGCAGCCATGACCCTCCTCACCGGCCTCCTGGGCTACCCCCTCGGCCATAGCGTCAGCCCGGCTATGCACAACGCGGCCTTCCGCGCGCTGGGGCTGGACGGCCGCTATGAGTCGCTGCCCACGCCGCCGGAGCAGCTGGCGGAGACCGTGGCCGGCCTGGCTGCGGCCGGCTATCGCGGGGTGAACGTGACCATCCCCCACAAGCAGGCCGTCATGCCCCTGCTGGATGCGCTGAGCGAGGCAGCACAGGCCATCGGCGCGGTGAACACGGTGGTGGTCCAGCGGCCACCGGAGCCGGCGACCTCAGCGGGGCAAGGCCCTGCCCTTCCCGTGCTCTACGGCGACAACACCGACTGGATCGGCTTCCTGCACCCCCTAGACGCCCTGGGGTTCGATCCTGCCGGGAAGTCCGCCCTGTTGCTGGGCGCCGGCGGCTCCGCCCGCGCTGTGGTCTACGCCCTGGCGCAACGGGGGCTGGCTCACCTGACTCTCTGGGCCCGCAGCTCGGCGCGCGCCGCCGAGCTGGCCGGCCACGCGCAGTCCCTCTTCCCCGCTCTGACCGTCCACTGTTCTCCGTTCACCGTGCAACGGCCTCCCGACCTCATCGTCAACACCACCCCCGTGGGCATGTGGCCCCACGTGGACGCGTCGCCGTGGCCACACGACCTGCCGTTTCCCCAAGGCGCGCTGGTCTACGACCTGGTCTACCGGCCGGAGCGCACCCGGTTTCTCCAGCAGGCGGAGGCCGCCGGCTGCGCCACCGTGGGCGGGCTGGAGATGCTGGTAGTGCAGGGCGCAGCTGCCTTCGAGCGGTGGACCGGCGTGAAGCCGCCGCTGGCGGTGATGCTGGCTGCTGCGCGCGCTGCTTTGGCGGAAACCCCCTAGCCCCCTTCGGCAAGGCAAGGCCAGGCCTGTGGCGAAACGAAAACGCCTTCGAGGCTATCAGCGGCCCCGAAGGCGTTTCTGTGCACCCGGCGCGAAACGAGGCTCAGCGACCGCGGCGGCGAGTGGTGGCGTCGAAGATCACGGCCGCAGCCAGCACAAACCCGCGGATGATGTACTGCCACGAGATGTCAATCTGCATCAGGTTCATGCCGTTGCTCAGGGAGCTCATCACCAGCGCGCCGATCAGGGAGCCGATGACGCTGCCCACGCCGCCGGCCGCCGACACACCGCCCACGTAGGCTGCGGCGATGGCGTCCAGCTCGAACAGCGTGCCGGCCGTGGTCGTGGCAGACTGCAATCGCGAGGTGAACAGGATGCCCGACAGCGCCGACAGGAAGCCCATGGACGCGAAGACCACGTAGGTGATCTTGCGCACGCTGATGCCGCTCAGCTCGGCCGCCTCTGGGTTGCCGCCTACGGCGTAGATGTGGCGGCCCAGCACCGTCCGCGTGGTCACGAAGTGGTAGATGCCCACCACCAGGAGCACGATCACCGCGGTCCACGACAGGCCGTTGTACCCGGCCAGCACCCAGCACACAACGCCGATGATGGCCGAGAGCAGGATCAGCTTGAGCACGAAGATCTCGCGCGGCAGCACCTCGAAGCCGTAGGCCAGCTTGGTCCGTCGGCCCTTGATCTGGCTCAACACCAGCAGGACAATCCCCACAATGCCCAACAACAACGTGAGGCCGTGGCCGGGGAGGAAGCCCAGGAAGGGCAGGTCGGGGATGTAGCCGTTGCCGATAGCATTGAAGCTTTCGTTGGGGATGATGATGGTGCCGGTGGCCGCCGTGGCCAGCTGCAGCAAGCCGCGGTAGATCAGCCAGCCCGCCAGCGTGGCCACGAAGGCCGGAATGCCGAAGTAGGTGACCAGGAAGGCGGTGATGGAACCGGCGAGGGTCCCCATGGCCAGCACCATCGCGATCACGGCAGGCACGGGGAGCTTCCACTGCACCAAAGCGATTGCGGCCACGGCGCCCAAGAACCCGGCCAGGAACCCCACCGACAGGTCAATGTGGCGAATGACGATCACCAGGGTCATGCCCACGGCCAACACAGCGATGTAGCCGGTCTGGTTGATCAAGTTGCTGATGTTCCGGGAGGATAAGAACAGGCCGTTGGTCAGCACGGCAAAGATCGCCATAATCACAAACAGGGCGATGTACATGCCGTACTCGCGCACGTTCTCGCGCAGGACTTTTTGCAGGTCTTGAACGAAGGACATAAAGAGCCTCCTCAGCCGGTCGCCAGTTCCATGATCTTTTCCTGGGTCGCCGCCTCGATGGGCAGCTCGCCGGCAATCCTGCCCGCAGCCACCACGTAGACCCGGTCGCTCATGCCCAACACCTCAGGCAGCTCCGACGAGATCATGACGATGCTCATCCCCTGTTCCACCAGCCGGTTCATCAGGGTGTAGATCTCGAACTTGGCGCCGACGTCAATGCCGCGCGTCGGCTCGTCTAGGATGAGCACCCGAGGCTTCACAAACAGCCACTTGGCCAGCGACACCTTCTGCTGGTTGCCGCCGCTCAGGTTGCGCACCTTCTGCTCGACGCTGGGGGTCTTGATGTTGAGGCTGACCCGGTATTCGTTGGCCACCTTGACCTCGGCGTTGTCGTTCACCACCCCGCGCCGGGCAATCTCGCGCAAGTTGGCCAGGGTGATGTTGGACTTCACGTCCTGGATCAGGATGAGCCCCTTGGCCTTTCGATCCTCGGTGACGTAGGCTAGGCCCGCAGCCACCGCGTCCGCCGGTTGATGGAACTGTTTGGGCTGGCCGTCCATGCGGATCTCGCCCTTGACCTGGTAGCGAGGCGCGTTGCCGAACAGGCTGAGAGCCAGCTCCGTGCGTCCCGATCCCATCAGGCCGGCAAACCCTACGATCTCGCCCCTTTTGACGTGAAAACTCACGTCGCGGAGGATCTGCCGCCCCAACGTCGGGCTGTAGGCGCTCCAGTTCCTAACCTCGAAGACCACCTGGTCGGAGGGCTTGCGTTGGCGTCTGGGATAGATGTTCTCGATCTCGCGGCCTACCATGTGCTTGATCAGCACCGGCTCCGACACCTCTCCCTTGCGTGCGTCCAGGGTGCACACCGTGCGTCCGTCGCGCAGCACGGTGACCGTGTCGGCGATGGAGATGACCTCCTTCAGCTTGTGGGAGATCATGATGCACGTGACCCCCTGCCGGTTCAGCTCACGCAGCAGGTTGAGCAGGTTCTCGCTCTCGGTCTCGTTGAGGGCGGCTGTTGGCTCGTCCAGGATCAACAGCTTGACGTTCTTGCTGAGCGCCTTGGCAATCTCCACCAGCTGCTGCTTGCCCACGCCCAGGTCCTTAACCTTGGTGGCCGGGTTCACGTCCAACCGCACTTTGCGCAAGATGTCGCGGGCGCGCTTGACGGTCTCGTTCCAGTCCACTGTGGCCCCCCGCCGCACCTCGTGGCCCAGGAAGATGTTCTCGTAGACCGTCATCTCCGGCACCAGCGCCAGCTCCTGGTAGATAATGGCGATGCCTACTCGCTCGCTGTCGGCAATGCCGCGAAAGCGCTGCACCTCGCCCTCAAAGAGGATCTCCCCTTCGTAGGTGCCGTAGGGCCAAACGCCGCTGAGGACCTTCATCAGGGTGGATTTGCCGGCGCCATTCTCACCTACCAGGCAGTGGATCTCCCCCTTGGCGACGCGAAAGCTGACGTTGTCCAAGGCTTTAACGCCGGGGAACGTCTTGGTGATGTTTCTCATCTCCAGAATCGGCGTGTCCATACCACCTCCGATGCCCCTGGCGATTGTGAAAAGGGGCGTAGCGACGGCCGTCGGCGTCGCTACGCCCCACACTAGCCGACGGCTATGGCAGGCCGGTGAACTTGTCAGCCGGCCAGTAGCCGGAGTCGATGATGGCCGCCTTGACGTTGCTCTTGTCCACCGTGATGACCTCGGTGGGCTTGGCCGGCACATCAATCTTCTGGTTGTTGTAGGTGGTGGTCTTGGGCGGCGTCTGGCCGTTGAGGAAGGCCAGGGCTGCGTCAATGGCGTCCTTGGCCAGGGTGCGGGTGTCCTTCAGCACGGTCATGGACTGCTTGCCGTCAATGATGTACTGAACGGAGGCGATCTCCGCGTCCTGGCCGGTGATGACGTAGCTGGTGACGTCCGGGTCCACGGCGAACGCGTCGGCGATTGCGCGCGCAGTGCCGTCGTTGGGGGCCAAGATGAAGACGTCGCCCTTGTCCTCCTTCTTGGCAGCGGTGAGGTTCGCCTCGGCCAGGTTCTTGGCGGTGTTGAAGTCCCAGTTGGTGGTGATCTGGCCGATGATCTGCGCCATCTCGTCGCGGGTCAGCTTGGGCTTGTCCTTGAGCGCCTCAGCCGCCGTGGAGTTCTTGATCACGAAGGTGCCATCCACAATCTTGGGCTGCAGCACGTTCCAGGCGCCCTCGAAGAAGAGGAAGGCGTTGTTGTCGGTCGCCGCGCCAGCGTACAGGTAGAGGGGCGCGCCCTTGCGGTTGCCGACCTTCTCCACCAGGTACTTGGCCTGAGCCTCGCCTACCGCGACGCTGTCAAAGGTCACGTAGTAGTCCACGGCGTCGGTGCCCAAGATCAAGCGGTCGTAGGAAATGACCTTGGCGCCGGCCTTCCGAGCCGCTTCGGCGGCTGCTGCGGCTGCCGCGCCGTCGTGCGGGGTGATGATGATCACCTTGGCGCCCTTGGTCAGCAGCGACTCCACGTTGGCCTTCTCGGTGGCCGAGGAGCCTTGGCTGAACAGGATCTCCACCGAGACGTTGGCGTTCTTCAGCAGCTCGCGAAAGCGCGCCTCGTCCTGAAGCCAGCGGGGCTCGTCCTTGGTGGGCAGGACGATGCCCACCTGGAGCCCGCCCTGGCCCTGCTGACCGGTGGTCGCCGGGGCCTGGCCGCCAGGGCAGGCGGCCAAGACCAACACCGACACCACCAGAACCAAGAAGACAGCCAGTTTAGCAACCTTGCCAGACATATTGGAGCTCTCCTCCTTCTGTAGAGAGTTGGGGGTGGTGAGATAGGTGACGAAAAACCACCTGGCCGGTGATCGCATCGGGCATCGCCAGGCTGGGCTCGCCAATGGACGTTCTGCCTAACAAGACACGCGGTTGGTCGAAGAAGCAGCCTGAGATGGCGTGGATCACCGAAGAACAGCTACACGGGGATGGAACGATAGGGGGTTAAGTACTCGGTGCGAAGCTGCCGGGCTTCATGGCCTCCTTCCTAAGAGGAGTTAAGTCGTTCGTGAAGCGTATGTTATTTTCCACGCGACCCACAGCAGCATTGTAGCCAATATCACCCCTGGGTCAAGTTCCGGGCTATGGGGACAGGACAGGGGCGACCTGCCGCTTGGCCGTCCAGGGTGGACACATCGAGCAGAGGCCACGGCTGCCTTCGCCGCCGACAGGTGGTTGTGCTACAATCCCCCTGTCCTATGGCCGACCCAGCTACCTTCTACGTCTACATTCTGCGCTGCGCCGACGGCAGCCTCTACACCGGCTGGACCACCGACCTAGACCGCCGGGTGGCGGAGCACAACGCCGGCCGCGGGGCTGCCTACACGCGCGGCCGGCGGCCCGTCGCCCTGGTCTACCACGAGCCTCAGCCCGATCGAGCCTCGGCCATGCGGCGAGAAGCGGAGATCAAGCGTCGCGGCAGGCGCTATCGGGAACGGCTGGTGCGGCAGCCTGGGCCAACGCCGTGAGCGCCGCCGTTGGCCCCTCCCGCTGCTCAGCGACGGCTGCGGTGTTGACGCCGACCGCTGCGTGGCGTACAATGCGCTGCGGTAGGATCAACGTCGGGAGCGCCTCTCGTCCAGCACGCCCTTCCCCTCGGATCCGTCGCCCACAAGCTAAGCCGATCGCCCATGCCGGGCCTGGCTCTGCCCAGGCCGGCCAGGAACCCTTTTGTGACCCAGCCAAATACCCAACCCGTTCCCTACCCCTTCAGCCTCTCCGTCTGCATGCCGGCCTACAACGAGGAGGAGAACCTGCCCGCCATGATCGCCGACGTGGTGGCCACCATGCAGCCGCGCTTTGCCGACTTCGAGATCGTGGTCACCAACGACGGCAGCAAGGACCGCACCGGCGAGGTGCTGCGGGAGCTGGCGCAGCAGTACCCGCAGCTCAAGCCCGTGGACCACGCCGTGAACCAGGGCTACGGCGCGGCGGTCTTCACCGCGCTCAGCAACGCCAGCAAAGAGGTCATCTTCTTCACCGACTCCGATCGGCAGTTCCGGCTGGAGGAGGTGGACAAGCTGGTGCCGCTGTTGGACCAAGGCGACATCGTGGCGGGCTATCGCGCGCCGCGGCGCGACCCCTTCCTGCGGGTGCTGTTCGGCCACGGCTGGAGCGCGCTGGTGACCCTCCTGTTCGGCTACACCGCCCGCGACATTGACTGTGCCTTTAAGATGCTGCGCCGCGCCACCTTCCAGCGGGTGGCGCCTTTCATCCAGTCGCGCGGGGCCACCTTCAGCGCCGAGTGGCTGGTGCTCTCTCGCCGCGCCGGCTTCCGCATCGTCGAGGTGCCGGTGAGCCACCTGCCGCGGCGGGCCGGCTCCCCCACCGGCGCCAAGCCCCACGTCATCGCCCGCGCCTTTCGCGAGCTCTGGCGTTTCCGTTTGCGCCTGTGGCGCGAGCCGCCCGACCTCTGAGTTTCCGGGGAAGCCGCCGCTGACCCGGAAACTGCCTTCCCATGCGCATCCTGGCCATCGCCCCGACCGGCTTCTTCGCCGACTACGGCTGCCACGTGCGCATCCGCGGGCAGATGGCGGCCCTGGCCCGCCGGGGGCATACCGTGCTCATCGCCACCTACCCAGGGGGACGGGATGTAGAGGGGCTGGCCACCTGCCGGCCACCGCTGTGGCCCCGCCGCCAGGAGATGCCCGTGGGCTCCTCGTGGCTGAAGGTGGCCCTGGACGCCCTGCTGGCGCCCACTGCCTTGGCCGCAGCCTTGCGCTTCCCCGGCGGCCGGCCTCACGTGGTACACGCCTTCCTGCACGAGGGTGCCCTGATGGGCTGGGCCATCAGCCGGCTGGTGCGGGCGCCGCTGGTCTTCGACTTCCAGGGCAGCCTGACCGCCGAGATGGTGGACCACCGCTTCGTTGCACGTACCTCATCGGTGTTGCCCGCCCTGCGCCGCCTGGAGCAGTGGATTGACCACCGCCCCGACGCCATCCTGGCCAGCTCGGCCCACGCCGCCGCTCTGTTGGCCGACCAATTCGGCGTTCCCCGCAGCCGTGTCCACACCCTGCCCGACAGCGTAGACCCGGCCATCTTCCGCCCGCGCGACACCCTGCCCGCCGGCCACCTGGCCGCGCTGCGCCGACAGCTGGGCATCCCCGCCGGCCGGCCGGTGATCGTCTACCTGGGCTTGCTGGCGCCCTACCAAGGCATTGACCTGCTGCTGGAGAGCCTGCGGCTGCTGGCGCGCCGGCCGTCGCCCCCCTTTTGTCTGATCATGGGGTTCCCCAACGTGGCCCACTACCGGCGCCTGGCCGCAGACCTGGCCGAGTACGTCCACTTCACGGGCGTGGTGCCCTACGAGGACGCGCCGCTCTACCTGGCCGTGGGGGACGTGGCCGTGGCGCCCAAGCTCTCGGCCACCGAGGGCAGCGGCAAGCTGCTCACCTACATGGCTGCCGGCCTGCCCGTGGCGGCCTTCGACACCCCGGTGCATCGGGAGTACCTGGGCGACCTCGGCTACTACGCGCCCCTCGGCGATCCCGCCGCCCTGGCGGCTGCCCTCTACCAGGCCCTGAGCGAGCCCGAGCAGGCGGCTGCGCGCGGCCGCCTGCTGCGCCAGCGCGTCTTGGAGCGCTTCACCTGGGAGCACGCCGCTTCCCAGATCGAGGAGGTCTACCGAGGCCTGGCGAGGGAACGCTGCGAGAGGTGAGGCGCACCGGCGCCAGCGGTGGAGCGACCAAGGCTTGCGCTTGCCGGCGCGGCGTCGCCTGCACAGCGCCACCAACCCCGCCGCGCCCCTGCCCAACGGTCGTGCGGCAGCCGCTTGGCCCAGCGGCTGCGGCTGTGCTATACTGCGAGCCCATGCGCAACTTCCTGCGCTCCGGCCGTGGCTCCATAGTAGCGGCAGTAGCGGCGTTCTATGTGGCCCTCTTGCACGCCGCAGCCTTCGCGTGGCTGGTGCCGGCCTGGCAGGCCCCTGACGAGCCAAGCCACGTGGAGTACGCCTGCCTGATGGCGCAGCTGGGCCGCACGCCGGAGAAAGACGATCGCTCCCCGGTTCTTCAGGGCTGGATCATCGCCAGCCTGGACCGCTCCGATTTTTGGCGTCGGACCGGCCGGGAACAGCCCTCCCCTTTGCCCGCTGCCTTTGCCGCCGATCCCTTCCTGGTCCGCTCCGGCCAACAGATCGGCGATGAGCCTCCGCTGTACTATGTCCTGCCGGCCGCGCTTTGTCGGATCGGCTGGTCAGCGGAAGCTCAGCTCCTGGCTATGCGGCTGCTCGGCGCAGTGCTGTTCGGCCTCGCTGGGGTAATCACGGTTTGGGCGTGGGAGTCAGGCCGTACGGCCGCTGCTGGCTCCTTTGGCTTGCAACACGGGTTGTTCATGGCGCTGTTGCCGATGCCGGCCTTTATCTCGGGCTCGGCTAACAACGACGCCCTGGCCCTGGCAACCGCCACGGCGGTCTTTGCTGCGTTGACTCGCCTGCAGCGCTTGGGTTGGTCTTGGTCGCGCGCCATGGGTGTGCTTCTGCTGCTAACCATAGCCTTGTTCAGCAAGAAGACCAACGCGTTTCTGCTGCCCTGGCTGCTTCTGCTGGGAGCGGCGGCCGGTCGTCGCCGGTTGGTTCGCTTACAGGCATGGCAGCGCCAACCTGGCCGCGTCCTCCTGGTTGCGGGGGTAATCATTGGCCTGCTGATCGGCTGGCTGGCAGCACCCTCAGCAGCACCTGCGCACTGGCATGGCCGCCTGCAACCCCTGGGCCGGGGACGCATAGCGCTGCCGGACAGCGCCGACGGCTGGGGCGCCCAGGTAACCGATCATTCCCGTCGTGACACAGGCCGCCTGTTCCAGAGCGTTCGCGTTCCTCAGGCGCTGCAGGGGCAGCCGGTAGTCGCCAGCGTTCTCGTGCGCTCTGGCACCGGCCAGCCGCAGCCGGGCCGCCTAACGGTGCGCGATGCAGCCCACTACTCGCAGATGGCCTTCCTGGCGGACGACCGATGGCGCCGGGTGGTCTTGACCCACACCGTGGCGCTGGCCACCCCCTATGTCAAGCTCATTGTGGCACCTACCGACGGTCAACCAACCAGCACAGGCCGCCTGCTTCTGGACAGCGCTACTCTGAGTCGCGCCGAGTCCCCGGGTCTCAACCTGTTGCGCAATCCCGACTTCGTCCAGCCCGCCCGCTGGGTCGAAGTAGCGGTCTACAGGCCGTTGGAGCGACGGTGGGAGGAGTTTGCCCCGCGTCTGGACCCGGGGGCAGCGCTCACCCCCGAGGCCCTCGGTCGCTATGCCCTCTACACCGCCCTCCTCTTCCCCGGCTTCTGGGGCAACTTCGGCTGGCTGAATCGCCCGTTGCCCATCCCGGTGTACGTGGCCTTGGCCGCCGTGTGCGCTGTGGCCCTCGTCGGCCTGGCGCGGGCGTGGATCGGCGGGGGCCGGAGCGGCCGGCCCAACGGGAGCCCAGGGGCTAGCCCGGCCGATCCCGCCCGTTTCGTTCCGCAGTGGCTCCTGGCGGCCGCGCTGGCGCTGCTGCAGGCCCTGCTGCCCATGCTGGGGCGAGCGTGGCAGCCCCAGGGGCGCTACCTGTTCCCGGCCCTTTTTCCCATCACCGGCCTGCTGCTGGTAGGCCTGAACGCCGCCTTGGACCTGGACCGCCGCCCACGGCGCCTGGCCGTGGCCCTGGCCCTGCTGTTGGCCCTAGACCTGCTGAGCTTGCTGCGGGCTGCGTTTGTGATCTGACCCGCCTGGCGCAAGCCTGGGTCTTGCCACGCATTTCACGAACTGGACGAATTCTGCCGCCTCCTAGAATTGGTGGCCCTAGCTCCTTCTCGTCGTTGGTTCCGTATGTCCGACCCTCTGTCCGTCTCCTTCGCCGAAGGCCCTCGACCGGAGCGCCGCGTGGCCATCAACTCCGGCCTGCTGCTGGCCGCCTTTGGCTTCCAGGCCGTGGTCAGCATCGTGGTGGTGGGCATCCTGGCCCGCTACCTGGGCCAGGCCGGCCTGGGCCGCTACGGCTACGTGGTCAGCTTCATCGAGCTGTTCGCTGCGTTTGTGGACCTGGGGCTGAACCGCATCCTGACCCGCGAGATTTCCCGCCACAAGGCCGAGGCAGACCGCTTCGTCAGCGCTGCGCTCACCGTGCGCCTGCTGCTCAGCGTCGTGGTGCTGGCCATTTTGGCGGTCCTCGCTGCGACCAGCCGGGACCCGCAGCTCTGGCTGGCCACCCTGATCTACTTTGCAGCGCAGGTGCTGTGGCTGCTGGGGGACGTGTACAACGGCGTCTTCCACGGCTTCCAGCGCATGGAGTACCAGTTCTGGACCCTGGGCGCCCACCAGGTGCTGTGGCTGGTCCTCACCCTGGGCGTCGTGTGGCTGGACCTGGGGCTGCTGGCGGTGTTCGTGGCCCGGCTGGTGGCCAACGCGGCCAAGCTCCTGTGGGTGTGGCAGATCAGCCGTCGGCGCTTCGCCGCTGGCTCGGTCATGTGGGGCCTGGCGCCCGCGCTGGCCCTGGCCGTAGTCAGCCTGCCGGTTGCGCTGGTTCGACGCCGACCGTGGCGCGCGGTGCTCCCAGAGCTGGGGCAGCGGCTGGGGCCGGCGTGGGAGGACGCCCGGCTGGCCTGGCGCATGGTGGTGGAGGCAGTGCCGGTGGGGATCAGCCTGCTGCTGCGCACCTACATCTGGCGCGCCGGCGTGGTGCTCACGGTGCTGTGGCTGGGCCAGGCCCAGGGCGAGCAAGTGAACGGCGTCCTGTACGGTCCCCTGCGCGCGGTGCAGCAGCTGCGCATCGTGCCGGCCGCGTTCGCCACGGCCATGCTGCCGGTGCTCAGCAACCGAGCCGTTAGCCGTCCAGAGGACTTCGACACCGCCTTCGTCAAGAGCATCAAGCTCTTCTTCGCCATCAGCCTGATCATCGCCCTGGCGGCCACCTTCCTGGCCGACCCCCTGGTGCGCCTGCTGCTGGGCAGCCGCATTGACCTGGCCGGCGCGGCGCAGGTGCTCGCGGTGCTGGGCTGGGTGATCGTGCTCTACTTCCCCAACTGGCTCTACGGCGTCACCCTGGTGGCGCTGGGCAAGCAGCGGCTGGAAACCCTGGGCCTGGCCCTCGGCCTGGTGGTGGGCTTTGCGGTGGCGGCATGGGCCATCCCGGCCCTGGGCGCCGTGGGGGTAGCCATGGCAATCCTGGCTGCCGAGGGCGCTATCTTCGTCGTAGGCACGGCCGCCCTGTGGCCTCATTTTCGGTGGCGACGCACGGCGCCCTCCCTGGCCAAGATCGCCCTGGCCTGCGCGGCCGCAGGCGGCGTCTTCCTGGCAGGCGACGCAGCGTGGCAGCGGCTGGTGGCCGCCGGAGGCGCTCCCCCCAGCGCCGCCTTGGCCGTGGCCGAGCTGGCCGTGTTGGGCAGCCTGGGCGTGGCGGCCTTCGTGGCCGGCCTCTTCCTCCTGCGCGCCTTCGACGCCGACGAGATCGAGGGCATCCGCGCCATGCTCCGACTGTCGCGAGGCCATCCATGACCATTCCCCTGCGCGGCCTAGTGATCGGCTTGGACGGCGCCACCTTCGACCTGCTGCGGCCCTTCATAGCCCACGGCTGGCTGCCCCACCTGCAGGCCGCAACGCAGCGGGGCGCGGCCGGCGTCCTGCGCTCCACCGTGCCCCCGCTGACCGCGCCCGCCTGGGGCACGTTCCTCACCGGGGTCAACCCCGGCAAGCACGGCGTCTTCTCCTTCCAGCGCCGCCGTCCGGGCAGCATGGCGCGGGAGTTCATTGACGGCACGGCCCTGCGCGGCCCGCGGCTGTGGCACTGGCTCGCCCAGCACGGCCTCGCCACCGCCTGCGTCAACATGCCCATCTCCTGGCCGCCGGAGCCCATGCCCGCCGGCGGCTGGATGATCACCGGCATGCTCACCCCCGACACCGAGCACCCCTTCACCTACCCGCCCGACCTGGCCGAGGGCCTGCGCCGCGCCGGCTACATCTGCGACATCCGCATCAAGCTCCACGAGCGGGACGTGGCCACCGCCGAAGGGCTCACCGCCGTGGCCCGCGACCTGCACACGGCCCTGCTGCGCCGAGAGGCCGCCCTGTTTCGCCTGCTGGCGGAGCGGCCGGTGGACGTGCTGGTGGTGGTGTTCGAGACCATGGACCGGCTGCAACACTACGCCTGGCGGGTCCTGGAGGAGCTGGCGGCCGAGGGCGACGCGGCCGCGCGGCGGTCCACCTTGCACGCGACCGTGCTGGCCTGCTACCGCGAGGTGGATCGGGTGGTGGGCCGCCTGCTGGCGGAGCTGACAGGGCCGGAGACGCCTGTGTTTTTTGTGTCGGACCATGGCTTTGGGCCGCTGCGACGGCGCTTCCACGTAGACGCCTGGCTGGCCCAGCAGGGGTGGCTGCGCTACGCAGCCGGCCGGGCCACCCTGCGCCGCCGGCTGCGCGGGCCGGTGCAGCGGGTGAAGCGGCTTCTACCCCGCTCGCTGCTGCTGCGGGGACGCCGTGCCCTGGCCACCGCTGCGCTGGTGGACTGGTCTCACACCCGCGTGTACAGCGGCCGCAGCATGGAGCACGCAATTTACGTCAACCTGGCCGGGCGGGAGCCGCAGGGCGTGGTCCCCGCCGACGAGTACGACGCCCTGCGCCGCGCTGTGGCCGATGCGCTCCTGGCCCTGCAGGACCCCGCCACCGGCCGGCCGGCGGTGCAGGCTGTCTACCCCCGCGAGGCGCTGTACAGCGGCCCCTACGTGGCCGAGGCGCCCGACCTGCTGCTGGCGTTGGCTCCCGGCTACGAGCCCTCCGGCGAGCCGCTGGCCCAGGGCTGCTTCAGCGACGCCGCGGCCGAGGGCGCAGGCATCCACCAGCCCGACGGCGTGTTCATCGCCCTGGGGCCCGGCGTGCGGGCCGGCGCTGCCCTGCCGCCCCACGACATCGCCGACGCCCTGCCCACGCTGCTCTACGCCCTGGGCCTGCCGGTGCCCACTGCGCTGGACGGCCGGGTGATCGAGGCCGCGTTCGACCCCACCTACCTGCAGCGCCGTCCGCCCGTCCACGCCGACCTGCCGCTGCCGGCGGTGGACCTGGGCGAGGCCGGCGGCTACACCGACGCCGACGCCGCGCGCGTGGAGGAACGGCTGGCGGCCTTGGGCTACCTCGGCTAGCGGCCGCCGGTGGCCGAGGTAGCCGTCTTGGCAGAACCCGGCCCCTCGTGTATAGTACCGACGCCGCGTGACACAGCCTGCGGCGGGCAGTCGCCTGACCAGCTAATCGTTAAAGCGGGCTTGCGCCCCGGCTCCGGCCGGCCTCGACGTGCCCAGCCCGGACAGACGTTCCCTCTGACCATGTCCACTCCTCCTTCCCGCCTGATCATCGTGGGCCTGGACGGCGCCACCTTCGACCTGATCGAGCCGTGGGCCGCGGCCGGCGCCTTGCCCACCCTCCGCCGGCTGATGGCCGAGGGCGCCTGGGGCCGGCTGCGCTCCGTGCTCCACCCCTTTACAGCCCAGGCGTGGACCTCCATGGTAACGGGCGTGCAGCAGGGCAAGCACCGCATCTTCGACTTCTGGGAACGGGACTTCACCACCTACGGCTTTCGCCTGGTGAACGCCAGCCACCGCGCCTTTCCGGCCTTGTGGAACCTGCTGAGCCGCCAAGGGCTGGAGGCCCTGGTGGTCAACGTGCCCCACACCTACCCGCCGGAGCCGATCCGCGGGGTGATGGTCAGCGGCCGCGACACCCCCGGCCTGGACGCGGCCTACACCCATCCCCCTGAGCTTAAGGCCGAGCTGGACCGGGTCAGCCGCACGCCCTACGTCATCGTGCCGGACGACTGGATGTGGATGCAGCGGGGCCGTCCGGATCGGGCGCGCGAGGAGCTGCTGCGCGAGGTGGAGGTGCGCTTCGACGTGGCCATGCACCTGATGCGCACCCGGCCGTGGCGCCTGGCCTTCTTCGTGACCAGCGCACCCGACGGCGCCGCCCACTTCTTCTGGAAGTACCACGACCCCGCTCATCCCCTCCACGACCCGGCCGAGGCCGCCCGCTACGGCGAGACCCTGCGCGAGGTCTACCAGGCCTGCGACCGGCGCCTGGCCGAGGTGTTGGACTACGCGGCGTCGTTGGGCGACTGCCATGTGCTGGTGGTGTCGGACCACGGCCAAGGGCCGATGGGGCCGGTGGCCATCCACCTGAACCTGTGGCTGGAACAGGCCGGCCTGCTGCGCTTCCACGGGGCGGACGAACGCCGCAGCGCCAGCGAGCAGGCCACAGCCCTGGCGGCCCGCGCGGTGCAGCGAGCGCGGCGCCTGGTCCACGGCCGCATCCCCTTCCAGACCCTGGCCAAGCTGCGCCGCCTGTGGCCGGACAGCCTGCGCGCGCGGCTGGGCGCAGAGACCTTCTTCCCCGGCGTGGACTGGAGCCGCACGCGCGCGTTCAGCGAGGAGCTGCGGGGCAACATCTGGATCAACCTGGCCGGCCGCGATCCCCAGGGCATCGTGCAGCCCGGCGCAGAGTACGAGGCCCTGCGGGACCGGATCGTGGCGGAGCTGCCCAGCCTGACCGACCCCCTCACGGGCAGCCGACCCATCCGCCGCGTGTGGCGCCGCGAGGAGCTGTACGCCGGCCCCTTCCTGGAGCGCCTGCCCGACCTGGTGGTGGAGGCTGAGTACCCGGACATGTTCAAGCAGCGCGGGACCTACCGTGGGCCCTCACCGGTGCGCCACCTGAGCCGGCAAGAGCTGGCCCAGCGGCCCATCAGCGGCTGCCATCGCCAGGACGGCATCTTCCTGGCTTGGGGCCCGCTGGTGCAGCCGGGCAGCCGCGTCCAGGGCGCCAACCTGGTGGACGTGGCGCCCACGGCCCTGCACCTGCTCGGCCTGCCGGCGCCGGCGGAGATGGACGGCCGCGCGCTGGTGGAGGCGCTGCAGCCGGCTGCGCAGGCGGTAGAGACCACGCCGTTGGCCGAGCTGGGCTTCCAGGCCGCCGGAGCGGCGGTGGACTACAGCGACGCCGAGGCGGCCCAGGTGCGGGAGCGGCTGGCCGGGCTTGGCTACCTGGGCTAGGACCATGATTGACTGGTACGGCGTCTTTCGCAACGCGCTGTGGGTGCTGGGCCTGGCCGTGGTGCTGGCGGCCTTCAGCTACGCCGACTGGTGGCGGCGCATCCAGTCCCCCCGCCTGAGCCTGCGCCAAGCCTTGGGCAGCGCCGGCTTTCAGGCGGCGGCCGGCCTGGGCATGGTGCTCTTCAGCGTCGGCCTGGCCCTCAGCAGCCCGCGCTGGTGGGAGACGGCCGCCTGGGCCGTGCTGGCCCTGCTGTTCGCCTGGCAGGCGTTCGCGGCCTGGCGCAGCCTGCGCCGCTAGCGGACTGTTTCATCCAAGGAGTGTAGCCCTCATGCAGTCTAAGAGCGTTCGCAACCCCATCTTGGCCGGCATCCTCCTGGTGGTGGTCGGCCTGCTGTTCCTGCTCTGGAACTTCGGCGTCTTCTCGGCCAACGCGCAGACCATGGCCCTGGTGGCGGCCGGCCTGTTTGCCGTGGCCGGCCTGGGCTACCTGGTCGCCTACATGGTCTTTCGGCGCCAAAGCTGGTGGCTGGTGATCCCCGGATTTACTCTGTTGGCGGTGGGGGGCCTGGTCTACCTGTATTGGCGCCAAGTGCCCTTCGTCTGGATGGGCGTGGTGCTCTTCGTGGCGCTGGCGCTGGCCTTTGCCGTGATCTACTTCACCAACCGTCGAGAGCGCTGGTGGGGGCTGATCCCCTTCGGCGCGCTGCTGGTGCTGGTGGCCATGGTGGTGCTGAACGACGCAGGCGTCACGCCTCCTTTCCTGGGCGCGGTGATGTTCGGCGGCCTGAGCCTCACCTTTGCGCTGATCTACCTGCTCACGCCGGAGCGGAGCACCGGCCACTGGCCGCTGGTGCCGACGGCCGTCTTGGCCGCCATGGCGCTGGTGAGCCTGGCCAGCGGCCTGCGCCAGCGCTATCCCACCATGGAGGCGCTGGTGAACCTGTGGCCGCTGTTGGTGATCGGGCTGGGAGTAGCCCTGTTCGTGGTGGCCATTACCCGGTCGGGCAAGGAGCCGGCGCCTGTAGCGCTGCCGGCCGAGCCGGCTCCCGCAGAGGTCGCGCCCGCGCCCGGCGCCGAGGTCCATGCGATGGCCGAGCCAGCGCCGCAGCCGGCGCGCTTTGCCCGTGCGCCTATCACCCTGGTCGAGCCGGCAGCGCCCGTCGCGCCGAAGCCACCACAGCCGGAGACCTCGGCCGACGAACCTGCGGACATCTACCAGCTCCTGGAGTCGGCGCCGCCCTCGGGTGACGAGCCCGCTCCCAAAGAGCAGACCTAGCCCGTTGCGTCTGCGCCTCTCGCACCTTGCGGCATGACGTGTCGGCCAGGGCCGAGAGCGTGTTCACATGGGCGCCCTTGATTGATCTGTGCTTTTCCCCTCTGATCGCCGAAGGAGACACGTCCATGCCCAAGAAGCCTGTTCAAGAAGCCATCGCTGCCTGGCAGTCCCAACAGATCACCGGCGCGCAACTCATGCGCCGCCTCCTGTCCTACCGCGAGTGGCTGGTGCCGGTCTCGCGGGTGGCGGAAGGCGAGCCCACGGGCAGCGAGGGGGTGCGCCTGCGCTACAGCGAGGACCCCGGCGGTATTCGCCGCTTTTACCTATTCTCCGACGCCGACGCCTACGCCGCCTTCTGCCAGGCCACGGGCGAGAGCCCGTCGGGCGCGCTCCTGCTCACCGCCGACGGCGCGTGGGCCATCAACGCTCTGCCCCTGGACCAATTCGACTACGTGGAGATTGACCCCGCCTCCCCGTGGCGGCTCAGCTACGGCAAGCAGAGCTTTCCCGCCTTGGCGGCCATGGCCCAGGCCGTCCAAGTGGAGCAAGCGCTGGTGGCGCTGCGCGCGGGGGAGGAGGTCCCCAACGCCTTCTCCCTGGTGCTGGACTACCCCCACTACCTCGTGGTGTTGTGGACGGCGGAGGGGCGCACCTTCCTGGCTTTGGCGCCCGACGACCGCGACCGCCGGCTGCTGGCGATCTTCACCCACCGGGACGCCGTGGAAGCCTTCCTGGAGGGCGAGAGCGAGGATGCCAAGGCGCTGCTGTCCATGCTGGAGCTCAGTGGCCGGGACCTGTTCAGCCGGGTGGCCGCCATGACGGCGCTGGACGGCATGGTGTTCAACTGCCGCGGGCCGGCGCGGCCGGTGGCCTTTGCCCTCCCCTTCGCCGAGTTGGTGCTTGAGAACGGGTAAGAAAACAGGGTGGCCAACGTCGGAACGGTTGGCCACCCTCCAGGTTTCATCCCGCGCAAGCTGTCCCCGCAGCGGCTGCCGAGCCTGTCGCAGCGGCCGCCGACCTTGTCGCAGCGGCGGCTGGGCCTGTTGAAGCCGAGCCTGTCGAAGCTCCCTCCGGCGCCCGGAACGACACCACCAACGTCTGGTCCTCGTAGCGCGCGCCCTGCACGGCCAACCCGCTCAGCACCCGCGGCAGGGCGATGTTGCGCTTCCAGTTGCCGATGTGCACGATCAGCTCGTCGCTCAGCGAGCGGGTGAGCCGGACGGCTGACCGCTCCAGGAACGGCAGGGGGATGCGGAGCTGATAGACGCCGTTGTTCTTCACCACTTCTTGGGCGCGGCCGCGATAGAAAATGGTGGCCGGGTCGGTGTCGCCGTACAGCGCCTCGCCCATGCGGCGCAGCATCTCCACGCCCACCACCTCGTCCGAGAACAGGGGGATATCGCGAATCGGCAGCGGGCTGAAGGCCTCCTCCACCAGCTGATGGTACTTGGCCTGAATGTCCTTCCAGTGGGCAAAGTAGGCATCGGTCACCGAGCTGGGGATCATGCGGTTGCAGATCACCAGGTCGGTGGCGTAGCCGTAGAGGCTCAGGTAGGTGAGCGCGCGCTGCGCCTCCTTCACCACCATCTTCTCCGGGTTCAGCACCAAGCGCACCGTGGTGATGTCGCGGTTGCTCAGCAGCTTGCTCATCCGCTCGAGCTGCAGGATCAGGTCCTCGATGCTGTCCATCAGCGCGTCGTCGGGCAGCGGCAGGTCGGTCATGCGCTTGATCACCGGCCCCGCCACCCGCAGCGCCGTGCGCTCGATGGGGAAGATCTTGTCCAGATACCAGCGCGCCATCTCGGGAAAGGCCAGGAGCTGCAGGGTGGAGCCAGTGGGCGCGCAGTCCACCACGATGGCGTCGTATTGTCCCGTCTCGGCCAGGTAGTTGATCTGCATCAGGCTGGCCAGCTCCTCCATGCCGGGCAGCACGCTGGTCTCCTCGGCCACCAGCTCGTTCATCCCCCGCCAGACGAACAGAGCCGATAAGTAGTTCTGCACCCGGCCCCAGTGGATCTCCATCTGGTGCAGCAGGTCAATCTCCTGGCCCCACAGGTTCGGCGCCAGGGGGGTCGGCTCGTTGCCGATGGCCAAGTTGAAGGAGTCGGCCAGGCTGTGAGCGGCGTCGGTGCTGAGCACGATAGTGCGATAGCCCCGCTCGGCGAGGCGCAGAGCGGTCGCGGCGGAGACGCTGGTCTTGCCCACGCCGCCTTTTCCGGTGAACAACAGGATGCGCATAGCTCTTTCTCGGTCTCAAACGTGTCTTCTCGCTGATTGCCCAGGCCGCTCACGGGAGGCTGCCGAGCGGCCTGCTCCCAGCCGTCGGGTTGTGCTGTCGCTAACTATAGCCAGCCAGCCCAACCGGGGCAGGGACCCGGCTCACAATCCGTAGCCAGAGCCCCGTCTGCGGCCGCCCGCATTGTAGCATCGCCGGCCACAACCACCAAACAGCACAGTCCGAACCGGGAGGAAAACAAAAAGCAAACGGCACCACCGTTTGACAAACCGTTTTGCGGTGTGTATAGTGTCGGCTATGCAGCATCAACAAGCGAACGGAGCGCTGGGTTGCGCTGGTCTGGCTGACCCGACGCGGAGCACCGTATGAGCGAGCTTGGCTCGTGGCTGCGCGCTGCGCGCGAGGCCAAGAACCTGAGCCTGGCCGAGGTCGAGGCCACCCTGCGCATTCGCCAGAAGTTCCTGGCGGCCATGGAGGCGGAGCAGTGGGATGCGCTGCCCGGCGAGGTGGCCACCCTCGGCTTTCTGCGCAAGTACGCCGCCTATCTGGGGCTCGACCCTCAGGAGGCGGTTAACCGCTACCGGCGCAGCGTGCCCGACGCAGCGCCGCCCATCCCTCTGCCGACGCCGCCCCCTGAGCGACCGGCCGAGTACCAGCCCATAGACTTGGCGCTGCAAGAAGCGCCGCCTCGCCGCCTGCCGTGGCGGGCCATCCTGACCGGCTTGCTGCTTCTAGGCCTGGCAGCCGGCGGGTGGTGGGCCTGGACGCAGCGGGACACCTGGCGACAGGGGTGGGACGCGCTCTTGTCGCAACTGCTCACGCTCGGGTCCGGATCGGCCATCAGCGCTGGGCCCACGCCTACGCCGACTCGCATCGTGTTGCGGGTCACGGCGACGCCAACGGCGACCTCAGCCGCCAGGCCTACGCCGGCCCAGCCGCCTGCAGCCATCGAGACCCCGACGCCAGAGCCAACCGCCACAGCGCCGGCCGAGACCGCAGAGCAAACGCCGTCGGCGCCGGCAGCATCGGTGTTGCTGCTGGAGCTCATCACCACCGAGCGCTCGTGGGTCAGCGTGGTGGTGGACGACCAGAAGGTGCTGGAGACCACCCTGGAGGCGGGCCAGAGCGGGCGCTGGGAAGGGCAACAGTCCATCGCTGTGCGCACCGGCAACGCAGCAGGCGTGCAGCTCACCCTGAACGGCGAGCCGGTCGGCCCCCTTGGCAGCCGCGGGCAGGTGGTGGCTCTCCGCTGGGAGCTGAGCGACGGCGCAGTGGTGGTCACCACGCCCACGCCGCTGCCCACCCGGACGCCCACGCCCACGCCGGCGCCCAGCGGCTGACCCGTCGGCTTCTCTTCTTGCCCTAGCCGTTGTAGGTAGCGAAGTCGCGTCGGTGCGCTTCGCTACTTTTTTCTGTCCCGGCTCGGTGTAACCTGGCCCTTGGCGATCCTGGAGTGCGGCCCTCTGAGCGTGGAGTCCGCCTGCGACTTCCGCCTCAAGCCTGAGCGTCTATGTCCAACCGCAAACCCGCGATACCTTCCGACCAGCCGACCTACTACCTCCTCACCTTGGGCTGTCCCAAGAACACCGTGGACAGCGAAGGGATGGCCATGCTCTTGCGGCGCGAGGGCTACCAGGCCACCGCCGACCCCGAGGCCGCCGACGTGCTCATCGTCAACACCTGCGGCTTCCTGGAGGCGGCCAAGGAGGAGTCCATCGCCGCGCTGCGCACCCTGGCCAAGGGCAAGCGCCGCCGCCAGCGCTTGATCGCGGCCGGCTGCCTGGCTCAGCGCAACGGCGACGAGATCGTGCGCCGGGTGCCGGGGGTGGACGCGCTGCTGGGCACGCGCCGGTGGATGGAGATCGTGCCGCTGGTGGAGCGGCTGCGGGCCGGCCGACCCACCGAGCGCTACGCCCTCCTGGGCGATCCCGAGGAGACGGCCGACGGCCCGGTGCTTCGCCCCCCGGCGGTCTCCGGCAGCGCCTACCTGAAAATCAGCGACGGCTGCAACGCGCCCTGCGCCTTCTGCTCCATTCCCTCCTTCAAGGGCAGACTGCGCAGTCGCCCCCTGCCCGCGGTGGTGGACGAGGCCGAGGCCCTGGTGCGCGGGGGCGCGCGCGAGCTGGTGCTGGTGGCCCAGGACACCACCGACTACGGCCGCGACTGGGGCCAGCCCGACTCCTTGCCGCAGCTCATGGCTGCCATCTGCCGCCGCGTGCCCGACCTAGCCTGGCTGCGGCTGATGTACGCCTACCCCGGCCACGTGAGCGATCGCCTGATCGAGGTGATGGCCCGCGAGCCGCAGATCGTCCACTACCTGGACATGCCCCTGCAGCACGGCCACCCCGACACTCTGCGCCGCATGCGCCGCCCCAGCAGCCTCACCTGGGTGTACCGCACCGTGGAGAAGCTGCGCGCGGCCATGCCCGACATCGCCCTGCGCACCACCTTCATCGTCGGCTTCCCCGGCGAGACCGAGGAGGAGTTCCAAGGGCTGTTGGAGTTCATGCAGGCCGTGCAGTTCGACAGAGTTGGTGTCTTCCGCTTTAGCCCGGAGCCCGGCACCCCGGCCTACGACATGCCGGATCAGGTACCAGAGGAGGTGAAGGAGGAGCGCTGGCATCGGGTGATGGCCCTGCAGCGCTCCATCTCCCTGGCGCGCAACCAGAGCCAGGTGGGCCGCACGCTGTCGGTGCTGGTTGAGCCGGCCGAGGCCGCCGCCGGGCTGGGCGACGAGGCGCGGGCCGAGCTGGCAGTGCGCGCCGGCCGCCAGCGCACCCCGGTGACCGTGGGCCGCTCCTACCGCGACGCGCCGGAGGTAGACGGCCTGGTGGTGATCCCCGGCGTGGCCCTTTCCCCCGGACAGATGGTCACAGTGCGGATCACCGGCGCGCTGGCCTACGACCTGGTGGGCGAGCTGCTCCCCGAAACCAGTACGGCCGGAGAGGCGACGAGCGCCTTCCGGCCGATGGCTGAGCTGACGTTGGTGTAGACCCCCAGGAAGACGATGCCGTCTAGCCGCCCAGAAGCTTGGACCAGAACCCGCGGCGCTCTGGGGGCTGGCCGCCAGAGGGCGGCGGCGGGCTCGGCGGGCGAGGCGGTGCGCCGGCCGGCGGCGCATAGCGCTGCGCCATCAGCTCCGCGACCGCGTCCTCCAGCACCCGCAGCCGCGTCTCGGTGCGCTCCCGATAGTCGGCGTAGTGGCGACGGAGCTCCGCCAGCTCCCGCTCCAGCTCCAGCATCCGTTCCTGCAGGCCGGCGGCCTCGTCCTTCAGGTTGAGGTTGTCCTGGATCACCACCCCCAGCAGCTCCCGGTTGGCCTGCTGCGCGTTGAGCAGAAGCTGCTGGTTGTCGGCCACGGCGTGAAGCGCATCGCGCAGCATCTGCGCAGCAGGCGGCCACTCGTCGGCCGGGGCCGCTGCGCTGCGGGCTGCCGGCGCCGCGGCCACCAACGCCCCGCCTGCCGCCGGGCTAGGCTCCGGCGCCGGCGCCGATGGGCGCGGTGCAGCAGGGGAGGCTCCATCGGCCGCCGATCGGCGCAGCGCCTCCTCCACCTCGTCGTAGGTGGCGCCAGCCTCCAGCTGCTCTTTGATCAGGCGCAGAGTGGCCAGGTCCTCCGGCGTGTAGCGACGGTGGCCCCCCTCCCCGGTCGTCTCGGCAGCGTTCAGGAAAGGCGCGAAGCGCCTCGACCAGCGCCGCAGGGTAGCAGGGCTGACGGACAACGCCTCGGCTGCCTCGGCCGGCCGCAAGATGGCGCCGCCGGGCCGGTCGGGCTCCGGTCGAGAGGGCGCCGACGCCGGGCTAACCATCGCGCATCACCCGGAAATCGGCGTCAATCACCTCTTCGGCACGCTGGGCGCTGCTGTCTTTGCCTCGCCGACCCGCCTCCTTGCTGCCCAGGCCCATCTGAGCGCGATGGGCTGCCACCACGTCGGCCGGCGCCAGAGCGATGAAGAGCCGGGTGAGCAGCACCAGCGCGATCAGGTCGTCGAACTGTCCCAGGAAGGGAACGACGTCGGGCAGCAGGTCCACGGGCAACGCGAAGTAGCCCAGGGTCAGCAAAGGCAGCAGCAGCTTGGTGCCCAGCGGCACCTGCGAGTCCGCCATGAGCCGCAGGGCCAGTTGGAAGTTGGCGATCAGCTCCGACAGAAAGCCTCGTCGTCGCTCCTCGTCGTGAACGTTTTGGGTCATCAGTGCGGTCTCCGTGAGCGATTTTCAGCCGAACTGCTCACAGCACAAGCGTGAGCGATTTTGCGGCGCCGAGAGCGATTATACCCCGGCGCTCAAGCCTTGCCAAACCGACGGCGCCGGCCATCCGGTCGCCTTGTCCCTGCCGGCCCGGCGCCCTTCGATCCCATGAGCGACCTGCTGCACAGCCTGCTTGACCATCCGCCGGCCATGCTGCGGGCCATCGCCGAGGTCAACGGCGTGAGGCTGGCCAGCAACGCGGCTCGCGCCATGGCCGAGCAGCTGGCGAAGGAGCTGAGCGACCCGGCCTACCTGCCGGCGGTGGTGGCGTCGTGCTCGCTGCCGGCGCAGGCTGCCCTGCGCGACCTGCTCGATCGCGGCGGCCACATGCCCTGGACCACCTTCGCGCTGCGCTACGGCTTCATCCGGCCCATGGGGCCCGGCCGTCTGGAGCGAGAACAGCCCCACCGAGCGCCGGCCAGCCCGGCCGAGGAGCTGTGGTATCGCGGCCTGATCTTCCGGGGCTTTCGC
Source organism: Caldilineales bacterium (assembly GCA_025055015.1). GTDB lineage: Bacteria > Chloroflexota > Anaerolineae > JAAEKA01 > JAAEKA01 > JANWYQ01. The sequence continues at coordinate 61,782 of JANWYQ010000210.1, read as the reverse complement.
TCGGCGGGCGCGGGGCTGGCGGAGTTCGTTTACATCCCCGCCGACGTGGCCCAACAGCTGTCGCTGCCGCCGACGCCGGTGCCTTCGGCGAGCCTGCCCGCCCAGCCGGCGCCAAGCCGGGTTCACGCCTTCGGCGACGGCCTGCTCCACGACATGGGCACGCTGTTGGCCTTCGTCCAGGCGGGGCAGGCGCAACCGGCGACGGCCGGGACCGGCATGGCCTGGCGCTCCAGCACTCTCTACGAGCTGCGCCGCTTCTTGTTGCACCCGCCGCCGTCCGACGAGGACTTCTCTGCTGCGGACGCGGCCGGCCCCGCTGCGCTGGTCTTGACGCTGGCGCACGAGCTGGGCTGGGTTCGCCGCAGTCGAGGCCGCTGGACGCTCGACCACCGCGCCGCCCACGAGTGGCTGGCTGCGCCGCGCGCGGTACAGCGACGCACGCTGCTGGACGCCTGGCGCACGTCTACAGCCTGGAACGACCTGTGCCGCACGCCCTCGCTGCGCTGCGAGGCCACCGGCTCCTGGGCCAACGATCCGACAGCCACGCGGGCGCGGGTGCTGCCCCTCGCTCTGGAGCTTTTGGACGACCGCTGGGCCAGCCTGGCGGACCTGATCGCAGCGATCCGGCGCTTGGCCCCCGACTTCCAACGCGGGGAGGACGGCTTCGACACGTGGTACGTGCGCCTGCGGGCGGAGCCGCGCTACCTGCGGGGCGTGGAGCACTGGGACGCCGTCGAGGGGGCGCTGCTGCGTTTTCTGTTCACCGGCCCCCTCTTCTGGCTGGGCGCTGTGGAGCTGGACGCGACAGAGGTTGCGGAGGCCGTCGAGCCCTTGCGGCCGACCGACCACGCCGCGGTGCACTGGACCGCTGCCGGCCGGGCCTGGCTGGCCGGCGATCCACCGCCGCCGGAGCCGTGCGACGGACGAATAGCGGTGCTGCCCGATTTCACGGTGGTGGTGCCGGCCGACGCGCCGCTGCTAGAGCGGTTCCGGGTGAGCCGCTTCACCACCTGGACGCCGGGCGGCCCACCCTTTCGCTATCGGATCACGCAGAACGGCCTACGTCGGGCGGCGGCCCAGGGCATCACGGCTCAGCGCATCCTTGCCTACCTGCGCGAGCAGGTGGGCGACGCCCTGCCGCCCAACGTGGCGCGTGCGCTGGAGCGGTGGCGCGCCCGCCCCGCGGTGGCCCAGGCCCGTAGCCGATGATCCGTTCCTCAGGAGGCATGCGTGGAAATTGGCTTTACCCTCTTGCCCTTTGTGTTGCTCTCCATCGTGCTGGTGCTGGCCAACCTGGGACGCCACAGCCCCGCCTTTACCTGGCTCACCTACGGCGCGCTCATCGCTCTCAACCTCTTGATGCTCAACGCCGGCCTGGCCAGCCTGGCTCCCCAGACGGAGCTGGTCGGAATTCCTCCAGAAGCGGAGCCCGCCCTCGATGCCCTGTTGCGCGGGATCGGCTTCACCGGGCTGGTGGCCTTTCTACCCCTGCTGCCCCCGGTGCGACGGGGGCTGGCGCGGCTGATCCCCATTGACCCGGCGTCGCCCGTGCACACCACGGCGCTGGTGTATGCAGTGTACGTCGTTGGGCTCGGCATCGGCCAGCAGCGGCTGCTGACCGACCCGGCGGTGGTACAGTCCCTCGAGCTGCGGCTCACCTCGGCGCTGGCGTGGAGCCAGGCGCTGGGCATGGTGCTGCTAGCCGTGTCGGGCGTGGGCCTGTTCGTCCATCGCTCCCCAAGGGAGGTGGCAGAGCGCCTGGGGCTGACCTGGCCGACCGTCGGCCACGCAGTGGTGGCCGGCCTGGCGGTGGCGTTCCTCTTCAGCGCCCAGGTGATGGTAGCGCTGATCTGGCGCAGCCTGGACCCCGCCGGGTTCGATCGGCTGAGCAACGCCAGCAACCTGCTGTTCGGCGAGTTCTCCGGGCCGTTGGCTGCCTTCACCCTCGGCTTCACGGCAGCGGTGGGGGAGGAGCTGGTGTTCCGGGGCGCGCTGCAGCCCCGCTTCGGCCTGCTGGTGCCCGCCGCGCTGTTCACCGTGCTGCACAGCCAGTACGGCTTCTCGCCGGCCACGCTGCTGATCCTGATGATCGCCCTGGTGTTGGGCGTGTTGCGCCAGCGCACCAACCTGACGGTGTGCATCTTAACCCACTTCGGCTACAACTTCGTCACCGTCATGCTGGCCTCCCTGGTGCAATGAGCCATGAGCGACGAGCCACCGAGCAGCCGCCGCCCCGCCGACAACGTCGCCGAGCGACTGCGCCGCCTGCAGCACCTGGGCGTGCAGCGCGGGGTCGCCGGTCTGAAGTCGCCTCCGCCGAAGGCTGCGCCCCCGGCAACCCCTCCGCAGCAGGTGCACGACCACCGGGGAAACTGGACCGGCGTCGGAGACCGGCCCCACTCGTCGCCTGCGCCGGGCCAGGAGGTGCTCACCCCCTACGGGCCTTGTCTGGTGGTGGAGGCGGCGTATCCGCTGTCCACCGTGCGCGGGGGTGTGTCGCTGGACGCACTGCTGCGCATCTCCGGCCAGGCGGTGGCGGCCTGCGCGCACGGCGCCGACCCGGCCGGCTTCGAGCTGCGCCGGGCAGCCTTCTTGGACACCGAGACCACGGGCCTGTCGGGCGGGGCCGGCACGCTGGCCTTCATGGTGGGGATCGGCGCCTTCGAGCCGACGGCGGGCGAGGCGAGCGCCTTCGTGGTGCGCCAGGTGTTCATGCGCAGCCCGGCGGAGGAGCGCGCGCTGCTGCACGTGGTGGCCGAGCTGTTGGGCCGCTGCGCCGGCCTGGTGAGCTTCAACGGCCGCGCGTTCGACGCGCCCCTGCTGGCGACCCGCTTTGCGCTGAACCGCCTGCCCTCCTCGCTGCACGGCCTGCCCCACCTGGACCTGCTGCCCCTGGCCCGGCAGCGCTGGCGCTGGCGCCTGCCCTCCTGCGCCATGTCGGCGCTGGAGCGGGACATCCTGGCCTTCCGGCGCAGCCAGGAGGACGTGCCCGGCTGGCTGATCCCCTCCCTTTACCGGGACTACGCGGCCACGGGGAACTTCGACGTGGTGGCGCCGGTCTTCTACCACAACCGGGAGGACGTGCTCAGCATGGCGCCTTTGGCGGCGATCCTGTGCGCGCCGTTCGACGGGGGCGCCGACGCTGAGATCCTTTTCCCCTCGCATCCGGCCGATGGCGTGAGCCTGGGCCGCGCGTACGAGGAGCTGGGCTGGCTGGCGCGCAGCGAGGCGGCCTATCGCCGGGCGCTGGCCTCGTCCCTCGCGCCGGAGCTGCGCCGCGCCGCCTTGAGCCGGCTGGGCGACCTGCTCAAGCGCCAGGGACGGCACGCCGAGGCCGCAGAGGTGTGGCTGGAGTGGATCACCAGCGTGTCCGGCCCCGATCTGACCCCGTACGTGGAGCTGGCCAAGCACGCCGAGTGGCGGGAGGGGGACCTGGCGGCCGCGCGCAAGTGGACGCTGTGGGCCCTGCACCTGGCGCAAGGCCAGCCGGCCGGACCCGACCGCGAGCAAGTCCTGGCCGAGCTGCGCCATCGCCTGGCGCGCATCGAGGCCAAGCTGGCCGGCCGGCGGCCGGAGGCGACGGGGGACGCCAGCAGGGCAGATCCGTCGAGCTGATCCGGGGTTCGCAAGACGGGGGCAACCCTCCCGTGCGCACCTAGGGGTGCAACCTTTCCGTGCTCACCTGGGGGGCGCACTCCGAAAACCTAGGGGCTGGCGCGGACCCAGGGAGCGCACTCCACAAAACCCAGCCCCCCTGCGCACCTAGGGGTGCGCACTCCGAAAACCTAGGGGCTGGCGCGCACCTGGAGGGCGCACTTCGCAAAACCCAACCCCCGTGCGCACCTGGGGGTGCGCACTCCACAAAAACCGTTCAGCGTTTACCGTTCACCGTTCACCGTTCACCGACCACCGCTCCCCCAACGCGCGGCGGATAGCCTCCACCAACAGGCGATGCTCGACGGCGTGGACACGCGCCTCCAGGTCGTCCACCGTGTCCGTGGGGAGGATGGGGACAACCTCGCTGGCGATCACCGGCCCGGCATCCACCTCGGGCACCACCCAGTGGACCATGACGCCGGTGTGGTCAATCTCCCCCCGCCGGAAAGCTTCGAACGCGCGCTGGATGGCATGGGTGCCGGGGAACTGGCCGGGCAGCGCCGGGTGCAGGTTGAGAACGCGGCCGGGAAAGCGATCCAGGAAGGACGGGCTGAGCACGTGCATCCAGCCGGCCAACACCACCAGGTCGGGCGCGTAGGCCGCCACCCGCTCGGCCAGGTCGGCGTCGTAGTCCGCGCGCGGCCGGCCTGCCTCGGTGTAGGGCTTGAGGGGAACGTAGAGGGTAGGAATGCCGGCCCGCCCCGCGCGCACCAGGCCATAGGCGTCGCGGCGGTTGGACACCACGACCACGATCTGTGCGTCGAGCCGGCCAGCTGCGATGGCGTCCATGATGGCCTGCAGGTTGGTGCCGCTGCCGGAGATGAGAACGGCGAGGCGAGGGGGCATGGAGGGATTACGCAATCACACACTGCGGCTCGCCCTCCACCACCTCACCCACCAGCCAACCCTCGCCCAGAACGCTCAGGGCCAGGTTTGCCTGATCGGCGGGGAGGACGATCAGCATGCCCAGGCCCAGGTTGAAGACGTGGGCCATCTCGGCGTCGTCAATCTGGCCGACGCGCTGGAGGAGGTGGAAGAGGGGAGGGATAGGCCAGCTGCCGCGGCGCAGGCGGATGGCCGTGCCGGGGGGCAGGATGCGCGGCGGGTTGTCTATCAGGCCGCCGCCCGTGATGTGGGCGAGTGCATTGATGCGAACGCCGGCCCGGCGCAGGCGTTGGACCTCGGCCAAATAGCAGCGGTGGGGCGCCAACAGCGCCTCGCCCAGCGGCCGGCCCAGCTCCGGTGCCTCCGCCCGGAGGTCCCAGCCGTCCAACACACGGCGGGCCAGGGAGTAGCCGTTGGTGTGCAGGCCTGAGGAGGGCAGGCCGATCACCGCATCGCCCGGCCGCACAGCCGAGCCGTCTATGATCTCCCGGCGGTCCACCACGCCCACGATGGTCCCCACCAGGTCGAACTCGCCGGGGGCGTAGACATCGGGCATCTCTGCGGTCTCGCCGCCCAGCAGCGCGCAGCCCACCGCTCGGCAGGCGGCGGCCACGCCACTCACCACCGTGGCCACCATCTCCGGGTCCAGCCGGCTGCTGGCAATGTAGTCCAGGAAGAACAGCGGCCGCGCGCCCTGCACCAGGATGTCGTTGACGCAGTGGTTGACCAGGTCGTGGCCGATGGTCTCGTAGCGGACCAGGGCCGCAGCGACCTTGGTCTTGGTGCCCACGCCGTCGGTGGACGCCACCAGCACCGGCGCGTCCATGGCCTTCAGCGCGGCGGCGTTGAACAGGCCGCCGAACGCGCCGATCCCCAGCAGCACCTCAGGGCCGTAGGTGGAGCGCACTGCGTCGCGCATCAGCTTCACGGCGCGGTTGCCGGCAGCGATGTCCACTCCGGCCCTTGCGTAGGCGGAAGGGCTCATGGCTGGGGTCGGGCGTAGATGCGCCGCAGGTCGTCGAGGCTTTCGATGGTTTCAAAGCTGTCGTAGATGGCCTCCAACACCGCGATGTCCTCGATCCTGCGGATTTCGGGCAGGAGCGGCAGCCCTTCTTTGCCGAAGCGCAGGCGGATGCCCAGGCTGATCGCGTCAATCAAGCCCTCACGTCGCCCTTGCAGAATGCCTTGCTGAATGCCCTGCCGCAACCAATTGTCTGCTATCGTTGCCATAATCGTCACTCCTTCGGGCCAATGTTGCTCCATGGCGTCTCGCAGGTCTGCTTCCGTCATGGTGGTGCTGCCTGTGGCGAGATAGCGCAAGACCAAGGCTACGACCTCCGCCGTGCTCTCCGTCTGCCACAGCCGCTCCATTAGGTCGAAGATCTCGCAGACCCGACGGATGCCGTCTGGGTCGTTGACATGCTTCATGGCCAGGAGGACCAGCCGCAAGACCGCCTCGCCGCGGACCTCCTGGTCGGTGAACTGGCTGAGATCCACCAGCCAGTAGCGGAAGTCCGGGAAGTAGGTCAACAGCTCTGCCGGCCCATCGTACATCCCGGCTCGGCCATGGCTGCATTTTAACCTACGATGGCCTTGGCGCCAATGTCGCGACGATAGTGCATACCCTGGAAGCGGATGCGCTCGATGGCAGCGTAGGCGCGGGCCAGCGCCGTCGTCAAGTCGTCGCCGACGCCGGTGACGGCCAGCACGCGGCCGCCGTCGGTCACCAGCCGGCCGTCCTCCGTCAGCCGCGTGCCGGCGTGGAACACTGCCACGCCCGGCAGCGCCTCGGCCTCGGCCACGCCGGCGACCTCGCGGCCCTTGGGATACGGGCCGGGGTAGCCCTCCGACGCGGCGACTACGGTGGCCGCCGAGCCCTGCCGCCAGCGCACGTCTGCCTCGGCCAGCCGGCCGTCCAGACAGGCTTCCACCACCTCCACCAGGTCGCTCTCCAACAGGGGCAGGATGGCCTGGGTCTCGGGGTCGCCGAAGCGACAGTTGAACTCGAGAACGTGGAGGGATGAGCCCCGAACGGTGAGCGGTGAGCGGCTCGGGGCGATCATCAAGCCGGCGTAGAGGACGCCGACGTAAGGAGCGCCCTCGGCGGCGAGGCCGTCCACCGCCGGCTGCAGGACGGTGCGGCGCACCTCCTCCAGAAGCTGCGGGGTCACCAGGGGGGCCGGCGCATAGGCGCCCATGCCGCCGGTGTTGGGGCCTTGGTCACCGTCAAAGACCCGCTTGTGGTCCTGCGCGGCCGGCATCACCGCCACCGTGCGGCCGTCGCAGAAAGCCAACACCGACGCCTCCTGCCCCTCCAGCCGCTCCTCGATCACCACCTGATCGCCGGCTGCGCCGAACTCCCGTGCCACCATGATCTGGCGCAGGGCCGCCTCGGCATCGTCCGGCGTATCCGGCACGATCACCCCTGTGCCGGCAGCCAGGCCCGAGGCCTTGATCACCACCGGGTAGTCTACCCGGCGCAGATGGGCCAGGGCCGCGTCGAAGTCGGTGAAGATGGCATAGCGGGCGGTGGGGATGCCGTGGCGGGCCATGAAGTCCTTGGCAAATGCCTTGGAGGCCTCGATCTGCGCCGCAGCCCTGGAGGGGCCGAAGCAGCGGAGGCCCGCGGCCTGGAAGGCGTCCACGATGCCCTCGGCCAGCGGCGCCTCCGGCCCCACCACGGTCAGGGTCACGCCGTTCTGCCTGGCGAAGGCAATCAGCCCTGCGAAGTCGCTCTCCGGCAGGGGAACGTTGGCGATCTTGCCGCCCGCCAGCGCCGTGCCGCCGTTGCCCGGCGCGACCCACACCCGCTGCACGCGCGAGGACTGCGCCAGCTTCCAGGCCAGCGCGTGCTCACGGCCCCCGCGACCGATGACGAGAACAAGTTCCATTCTCGAGCTCGGCTCCCTACCAGATCACCTGCACGGAGTATTTCGCGATTAGCGGATCGCTTGTTATCAGGGGCATCCCTTCAACAAGGCTCTGGGCCACCAACAAACGATCAAAGGGGTCTCTGTGGTGCGCGGGCAATTTGCGCACGAAGAGAGCGTGGCTCATCAGTACGGGCAGCACATCAATGCGGTTGAGCGTCAACTGTTCACTGATAAACGTATCGAGATCTTGAGACACATGAAGTTTGCCGATGCTCGCTTTAATAGCAAGCTCCCATCCGCTAGCTGCGCTCAAGAAGATGAGGTTTCCAGGGTTCTGGACGGTCTTCTGCACGCGTGCAGTTAGCCGTGGATCATTGGTGATCCACCACAGAAACGCGTGCGTGTCTAGCAACGCTCTCATGCCTCGAAGAGGTCCAAAATCTCGTCAGGCAAGGGATCGTCGAAATCTGGGGCTATGGTGATCTTGCCTATCGCCGTGCCTGGTGTTCTTTGTGTCGGCTGCTCGACGAACGGCATCAGGCGGGCTACAGGCTTCCCGGCATCGGCGATAAGTACCTCTTCGCCGGCGACCACGCGATCCAAAAGCTCAGAAAACAGGGCCTTTGCCTCGTAAACAGACACAGTAACTGTCATGGCCACACCTTGCACGCTAGGAACCGGTCTGATGCCAGTATAATGCAGGATGGGACCCAGGTCAAGCCCCCTAGCCCCATATTCCCTCGAAGGCCAGCTTCTCCTTGGCCGTCCACCACTCCTCGAGCTGGATGGGGTAGGAGCCGGTGAAGCAGGCGCTGCAGTGGCCGCCCTCGCCCCGCAGCTCGGCCATCACCGCGCGCATCATGCCCTGGTGGGAGAGGTAGGCCAGGCTGTCGGCGCCGATGTGTTGGCGGATCTCCTCCACGGTCTTGGCGTAGCCGATCAGCTCCTCCCCGCGCGCCATGTCAATCCCCATGAAGCAGGGATAGCGCACCGGCGGCGAGCTGACCCGCACGTGCACTTCCACCGCGCCGCCCTCCCGCAGCAGGCGCACCAGCGGCCCGGCCGTGTTGCCGCGCACGATGCTATCGTCCACCAACACCACCCGCTTGCCCTCCAGGTTGGCGCGCAGGGGGTTGTACTTGAGGTGCACGCCCGCCTTGCGCAGCCGGTCGTCGGGCTGGATGAAGGTGCGCCCGATGTAGCGGTTCTTGGTCAGCCCCTCGGTGTAGGGCAGGCCGGAGGCGATGGCATAGCCGATGGCGGCCGGCGTGGCCGAGTCGGGCACGCCCACCACGATGTCGGCGTCGGCCGGCGCCTCGCGGGCCAGCGTCTCGCCCAGCCGCTGGCGCACCCGGTGCACGGTCTGGCCCTCGATGACCGAGTCGGGCCGCGCGAAGTAGACGTACTCAAAGATGCAAAAGGCGGGCGGCCGGGCAGGCTCCACGGCCTGGATAGCGTGCAGGCCGTCGGCGTCCAGCCGGACGATCTCACCCGGCCGCACCTCGCGCACGAACTCGGCGCCGATGGTGCCTAGCGCGCAGGACTCCGAGGCCAGCACGTAGCCGGCAGCGTGGCCGTTCTCCGGCAGCCGGCCGATGCACAGCGGCCGGAGGCCCAGCGGGTCGCGCACGCCGTAGACCGCGTGCCGCGTCAGGATCACCAGGGAATAGGCGCCCTCGGCCTCGGCCATGAAGGCCGCCAGTCGAGCCTCCCAGTCGGGCTTGGCCAGGCCGGCGCCCGGCGGCGGCGCGGCCAGCATCTGGGTGATCACCTCGCTGTCGCTGGAGGAGATCAGCCCTACCCCGCGCTCCAACAGCTTCTGGCGCAGGCGCAGCGCGTTGGTGAGGTTGCCGTTGTGGCCGACCGCCAGGGGGCCGTGCATGGTCTCGATCAGGTAGGGCTGGGCGTTGCGCAGGTGGCTGCCGCCGGTGGTGGAGTAGCGGTTGTGGCCGATGGCCAGGTGGCCCTTGAGGGGCCGTAGGTTGTCCTCGTTGAACACCTGGTGCACCAGCCCCATGCCCTTGTGGATGTAGGCCACCTGGCCGTCGCACGTGGCGATGCCGGCGCTCTCCTGCCCCCGGTGCTGCAAGGCGTAGAGGGCAAAGAAGGTCGTGCGCGCCACGTCCACGCCGGGCGCGTAGATGCCGAAGACGCCGCAGGCCTCGCGGGGGCGGTCGAGGTCGTAGGGGAAGGGGTCTTGATCCATTGGAGCCGACTGAAGATGCCCTAAGCAACGAGCAAGGCACAACCGGCAAGGCCGCGCGCCCACGCCGCTCACACCTTGCGCATTGCTTGTTACGCATCACTCGTCACACATGAGATGCATCCACTGGGCGGCTTACGGGCTACGGGCTGCCCTTGACGCCCCGCACCGCCCTATCATCGTCCACGATCGCCTGCCGCGCAGCCTGCTGGGCAGCCTCAACCCGCTCGCGCAGGGCCGGCTCGGCCAGGGCCAGGATCTTGGCGGCCAGCAAGGCAGCCGCGGACGGCTCCAGCACCACGGCCGGCGCGATGCCGGAGGGCATGCGCAACGACGAGAAGATGTCCGCGCCGCCGAAGCGATCGGAGGCCGGCGGGCACGCGATGACCGGCGCCTTGACGCTGCCGTCCACCAGCCCGCTGAGCGCGTTGCTGCGGCCGGCCACGGTGATGTAGACCTTGGGCTGCGGGTCGGCCTCGTAGGCGGCCAGCAGCTCCAGCACGTAGGCTGGGACCTTGTGGGCCGAGGCGACGCGGATCTCGCTGGCGATGCCAAACTTGGCCAGCTCCGCCGCGATCTCCTGGCCGTGCTTCAAGTCGGACTTGGAGCCCATGATGATGGGAACGAAGGCCATTGGTTCCTCCTTGTCGGTGGTCAGTGAGGGTGATCGGTGACCGATGGTCGGTCAGCAGTGATCGTCCGCCGGTGATCGCGCTCGAACAAGCTGCCGTGCAGCGGACACCGTTTCGCCTTTACGGTTCACCGGCTACGCGCAGCAGCGCCTGCCGAATGCGCTCCGCGGCCGGCTGCGCGCCGGGCTCGAAGGGCAGGCCGGTGAGCCGTTCGTAGGCGGCGATGTAGCGCTGGGCCACCTGGGCGATGAACTCCGCCGGCATGGCAGGCGGCTGGCCCTCCCCGCGGTAGCCCTGGGCCACGAACCACAGGCGCAGGAACTCCTTGTCGAAGCTCTCCGGCTCGCGGTCGGCCTGACGAGCGGCCTCGTAGCTCTCGGCCACCCAGTAGCGGCTGCTGTCGGGGGTGTGCACCTCGTCAATCAGCGCCAGCCGGCCGTTGATCAAGCCGAACTCGTACTTGGTGTCCACCAAGATCAGGCCCGCCCGGCGGGCGACCTCCTGCCCGCGGCGGAAGATCTCCAGCGCCACGGCCTGCACCTCCTCCCACAGGTCGGGCGGCACCAGCCCGCGCTCCACTACCTCGGCGGAGGTGAGCCGCTCGTCGTGGGCGCCGCCGGTAGCCTTGGTGGTGGGGGTGATCACCGGCTGGGGCAGGGGATCGTTCTTTTGCAGCCCCGGCGGCAGGTCGAGCCCGTAGGGCCGCGGCACGCCCTGCTTGTACAGCGTCCACAGCGAGGTGCTGGTGACGCCGGTGATGTAGCCGCGCACGATGACCTCCACCGGCAGGGCCTGCGCCTCGTGGGCGATGGTCACGTTGGGGTCGGGCACGCTGATCACGTGGCTGGCCACGATGTCGCTCACCTGGTCGAACCACCAGGCGCTGAGCTGGTTGAGCACCTGGCCCTTGAAGGGGATAGCGCCCAGCACCCGGTCGAAGGCCGACACCCGGTCGGTGGTGATCAGGATGCGGCGGCCGTCCTGGATGTAGATGTCCCGCACCTTGCCCTCCAGCCGCGGTCCAAAGCCCTCCAGGTCCACGCGCAGCAGGGCATGGGGGATGGCAGCGATGATTTGGTCGGTGGTTAACATAGTATGGTTTCCTCGCTCCTCTAGCTTTACCCTCAACCAACCTCCGCGGCGTAGCGCACGCCGTTGACGAACAGCGGCAAGCCCAGACACCCGTGCTCGCCACGGTGGGCGCGCGGATGTTGGTGGGGCACGATGTGGTCCTCCGGATGCGGCATCAGGCCGAAGACGTTGCCGGCCGGGTTGCACACGCCGGCGATGTCGTTCTGCGAGCCGTTGGGGTTCCAGGGGTATTCCACCCCCTCGGCAGCGGCGGCCTCAGCCGCGTGCGGCTCGCGCGCGTAGCGCAGCGCCACCAGCCCCTGTGCCTCGATGGCGGCCAGGGTGGCCTTGTCCCGCGCCACGAACTTGCCCTCGCCGTGGGCCACCGGGCAGTAAATCGGCTCGTGGAGCCCTTGGGTGAACACGCACGGGCTGCCGGCCTGCGGCTGCAGGTAGACCCAACGGCACTCGAAGCGGCCCGAGTCGTTGCGGGTGAGGGTGGCTTGTTGGTTGGTAGATGGAGAGATGGATAGATTGGACAAAGGCTCCATGTCGCGAAGGGCAGGCAACAGGCCGGCCTTGACCAGGGCCTGGAAGCCGTTGCAGATGCCCAACACCGGCCGGCCGGCGGCCACAAAGGCTTCCAGCCCGTCGCCCAGGCCATGGCGCAGGGCCACGGCCCACAGCTTGCCCGCGCCCAGGTCGTCGCCGTAGCTGAAGCCGCCGGGTAACACCAGCATGCGGTAGTCCATCAGGCGGCGCTCGCCGGCCAGGAGCTGGTTCATGTGCACGATCTCCGGCGCGCCGCCGGCCAGCTCACACGCCCACGCCGCCTCGCGGTCGCGGTTGGTGCCGGTGGCATGGAGGATCAGGATGGGTGGGAGCATAATCGCTGAACGGTGAGCGGTGAACGGTAACCAGGGACAAGCTAGGCGCCACGCGGGACTAGGGCAACGATGGTGCTATCAGCAGAGTGGTTGCGGTTCCGGGTTACGCAATGGCCGTCACTCGCTGCGCCAGGCTTTTTCCACGGCGGTCAGATCGGTTTCGATGACCGGCTGGCCGCCTAGGCCTGTCACGACGATCCTGTTGTCGCTGCGCACGCGGCCGATGCGGGCCACAGGGTGGCCGGCCAGCAGGGCCTCGAAGGCGTCGGAGGCGGAGGGGCGCACGGCCACCAGCAGCCGGCCCAGGGACTCGCAGAAAGCGACGACGGCGTCGCTGTCGGCCTCGGCCGTGCGGGGAACCGCGGCCAGGCGCAGCTCCAGGCCGAGCCCGCCGGCCAGCGCCATCTCGGCCGCGGCCACGGCCAGGCCTCCCTCGGAGCAGTCGTGGCAGGCCTGCACTAGCCCCTGGCGGATAGCCCGGTGCAAGCGGCGATACAGGTCGAGGGCGTCCGTGGGCGGCTGGGGCGGAACGCCCACTGCAGCGGCGCCGAAGCGGCGCAACCAGCTCGACCCGCCCAGCTCCCCGCGCGTCAGGCCGACGATGTACAGCCAGTCGCCGGCGCGCTTCAGGTCCATGGTCACGGTGCGGCCGGCGTCCGGCACGATGCCCAGGGCCGAGATCACCAGGGTGCCGGGAATGGCGTGCTTCTGGCCGTCCGCGCCGGTGTACTCGTTGTTCAGGCTGTCCTTGCCGCTGATGAAAGGCGCGGCATAGGCCACGGCCGCGTCGTGGCAGCCCTGCACGCAGCGCACCAGGCTGCCCAGCCGGTCGGGCAGGTTAGGATTGCCCCAGGAGAAGTTGTCCAGCAGGGACACCTGGTCGGGGTCCGCGCCCACCGCCACCACGTTGCGCACCGCCTCGTCCACTGCCGCCCAGGCCATGCAGTAGGGGTCCAGCGCCGTGTAGAAGGGGTTGGCGCCGACGGCCAACGCGATCCCGCGCACAGCCTCACGCTTCACCGCAGACGGTTCACCGCTCGCCGCTCGACGCAGGACGTCCAGCGGGATCAGGACGGCGGCGTCGCCGGGCCCGGCGTTCCCCGCGCCCACCAAGGGCTTGACCACGGTGCCGCCCTGCACCTCGTGGTCGTACTGCCGCACCACAGGCTCCTTGCTGCGCGTCTCCGGCATGCCCAGCAGCGCCACCAGCACCTCCGTCAAATTGGCCATTGACCATTGGCCATTGACCATCGGCCATTGACCATTGGCCATTGACCATCGGCCATTGACCATTGGCCATTGACCATTGACCATTGACCATTGACCAGGGCGCCACTCCGCCCTGAGCTGCCGCTGCGGGATGCCATCGTGCAGGAAGGCCACGTCCACGTCGCCCACCAGGTGCTCGCCGTAGAAGATGCGCAGACGGCCATCGCCAGTGAACTCGCCCAAGGCCGTGGCCTCCACGTCCAGCCCTGCGCAGATGGCCTGGAAGCGCGGCCATCGGGCGGGCGGCACGGCCAGCACCATCCGCTCCTGCGCCTCGCTGAGCCAGATCTCCCACGGCCGCAGGCCGGTGTACTTCAACGGCGCCCGCTCCAGGTGCACCACCGCGCCCAGCGCCTTGGCCATCTCGCCGATGGCCGAGGAGAGCCCGCCTGCGCCGCAGTCGGTGATGGCGTTGTACAGCCCCTCGTCCCGCGCCTGCAGCACCGCTTCCAGCACCTGCTTCTCGTGGATCGGGTGGCCGATCTGCACCGCGCTGCTGGCGATCTCCCCCGTCTGGTGGTCCATCTCCATGGAGGAGAAGGTAGCGCCGCGCAGGCCGTCGCGGCCGGTGCGGCCGCCGATCACCACCACCAGATCGCCCGGCTGGGGCTGGGTGCGGTGGGAGCCGTGAGGCAGGATGCCCACGCAGCCGCAGAACACCAGCGGGTTGGCCGTGTAGCCAGGGTCGGTGAAGATGGCGCCGTTGACCGTGGGGATGCCCATCTTGTTGCCGTAGTCCTCGATGCCGGCGACCACGCCGTCGGCGATGCGCCGCGGGTGCAACACGCCGGCCGGGAGCTGCTCCCAGGGCAGGTCGCGCGGGCCGAAAAACAGGACGTCGGTGTTGGCGATCGGCCGCGCGCTGACGCCGATGATGTCCCGGACCACGCCGCCCACGCCGGTGTTGGCGCCGCCGAAGGGCTCCAACGCCGAGGGATGGTTGTGGGTCTCCACCTTGAAGGCCACGTCGAACCGGTCGTCGTAGGCCACGATGCCGGCGTTGTCCACGAAGGCAGAGCGCACCCAGGGCTTGGCCACCTTCTCCGTGGCCGCGCGGATGTAGGTTTTGAGCAGGCCGTCTATTCGCTGAGCGGCAAGCGGTGACCGGTGAGCGCTGGTTGGCTCCACCGGGCCCGGAGGCGGTCCGACGTACTCGATGACGGCCTTGAAGGTCTTGTGGACGCAGTGCTCGGACCAGGTCTGGGCCAGCATCTCTAGCTCCACGTCGGTGGGCTCGCGCGCCGCCGCCCGGAAGTAGGCCTGGATCGCCCGCATCTCGGCCAGGTCCAAGGCCAGCCGCCGCGCCTGGCTGATGGCCAGCAGGCCGGCGTCGTCCGCCTCCCGCAAGGGGATGACCTCCACCCACGGCGCCCCATCTGCCTCCCCTGACGCGCCGTCGCGCCCATCCTCCAGGAAGGGCGGCCTCGCCGGCCGGTTGACCCAGTAGCGCTGGATCACCTCGTTGGCCAACAGGCCGCGGGCCACTCGGTGCACGTCCACCTCGCTCAGGTCCCCCGTCAACGTATAGCGACGGCCGGAGGCAGCCCGGCGCAGGCCGTGGACGCCGATCATCGCAGCGCCGGCCATCAGGCTCTCGGCCACGCTGTCGGTCACGCCGGGCAGCAAGGTCACCTCGACGGACCAGGCGTCAGCGGGCGCTGCCGGCTCTGCGCCTGCCGACACAGGTCGCCACAGCGCCTCCTCCACCACCGGGTCGTGGAGGAGCTCGGCCACCAGCCGCTGCAAGGCGTCCTCGTCCAGCTCGCCGGCCAGAAAGTACAGGTCGGCCACTGCCAGGGAGTGCACCCCCCTCACCCCCAGCGCCTCGGCCTGCCGCAGCAGCGCCGCCCCGCGCGCGTCCGGGAGGCCTGGCCTGAGCGACACTTCGACACGATAGATCACGTTTTCTGGTCTCCAACGAGGGAGCAACACGGCGCTTGTACCCCGTAACCGCTCCTGATGCTGGATGAGGTGTTACGGGTTGCCCATGGCTCGGTCCGCGTCACTCAACCTCTCGGCAACGCTTGATAGTTCGGCGCTTCCTTGGTGATCACTACGCTGTGGGGATGGCTCTCGATCAGGCCGGCGTTGGTGATGCGCACAAAGCGGGCCTTGCGCCACAGGTCCTCCAGGCTGGCCGCGCCTACGTAGCCCATGCCGCTGCGCAGCCCGCCCATGAGCTGGTACATGTAGTCCGCCAGGGGCCCCTTGTAGGGCACCTGCCCCTCGATGCCCTCGGGCACCAGCTTGCCGAAGGTGCCCAGGTTCTGCGCCCCGCCCTGCGCCGAGGCGTAGCGGTCGGCCCCGCGACCCTTCATGGCCCCCAGGGAGCCCATGCCGCGGTACTCCTTGAAGCGCCGTCCCTCGTAGATCACCAGCTCGCCCGGCGACTCCTCCAGTCCGGCCAGCAGCGAGCCCAGCATCACCGCGCTGGCGCCGGCTGCCAGCGCCTTGACGATGTCGCCGGAGTACTTGATGCCGCCGTCGGCCACCACCGGCACGCCGTAGCGCCGCGCCGCCCGCGCGCACTCGGCGATGGCGGTCATCTGGGGCACACCTGCGCCGGCCACAATGCGGGTTGTACAAATGCTTCCGGCGCCGACCCCCACCTTGATCACGTCGGCGCCGGCCTGGATCAACGCCTCGGTGGCCTCGGCAGTGACCACGTTGCCGGCCAGCACGGGCAGCTCCGGCGCGATCATCTTGATGCGCTGGATGGCGCGCAGCACGCCGGCGGAGTGGCCGTGGGCTGTGTCCACCGCCACCGCGTCCACGTCGGCGTCCAGCAGCAGCTCCAGCCGCTCGTCTAGCTCCGGGCCCACGCCCACGGCCGCGGCCACCAGCAAGCGGCCCCGGCTATCGGTGGCCGCGTTGGGGTAGTCGAGCTTCTTCAGGATGTCCTTGTAGGTGATCAGGCCCTTGAGGTTGAACTCCTCGTCCACCAGGGGCAGCTTCTCGATGCGGTGCCGATGGAGGATGGCCTTGGCCTCCTCCAGCGAGGTGCCCACCGGCGCAGTGATCAGGTTCTGCGCGGTCATGTAGGTGCTCACCGGCGCCGAGCGATCGGTGGCGAAGCGCACGTCGCGGTTGGTGAGGATACCCACCAGCTTGCCGTTGTCGGTCACCGGCAGGCCGGAGATGTGGTAGCGGGCCATGATGGCCTCGGCGTCGGCCAAGGTGTTGTCGGGGCGCAGGGTGATGGGGTCCACGATCATCCCCGCCTCGGAGCGCTTGACCTTGTCCACCTCGTCGGCCTGGGCCTGGGGGCTCAGGTTGCGGTGGATCACTCCCATACCGCCCTGGCGGGCCAGGGCGATGGCCAGCCGCGCCTCGGTGACGGTGTCCATGGCCGCAGACAGCACCGGGATGTTCAGCCTCAGCTTCTCGTGCAGCTCGGTGCGGATGTCCACCGCCGAGGGCAGCACCTCGGCGAAGCCGGGCACCAACAGCACGTCGTCGAAGGTCAAGGCCTCGGCGCCCAACAGGTCGGCGAACTGCATGGCTACCTCCTGAAAAAGAAAAAGCCCCAGCCAACGCAAGCTACCGATCGTTGGTAGGGCATGTCCTCTCTGGTATCCTCTCGCTGTACCGCGAAACAACCCAACGGCTTGACCAGCCGACGCCTATTGTACCGCCAAGGGCCTAGGCGGGCAAACCGCGGTGGGCGGTACACTGCGAACGGTAACAGGCGCTACAGTCCACCGAGGTCGCTCCTCCCGGTGAGAGGCGTCGCGCCCGCATGCACTCGCTAATGGCTGATCACCGATGGCCGATCACGGGTCACGGATCACGGCCGCGGCGTGGCACCCAGCAGGTAGCCGCCGTCCACGACGAGCACGCTGCCCGTGGTGAAGCCGGACAGGTCCGAGGCCAGGTACAGCGCCGCGCCCACCACCTCCGCGGGCTCGGCGATGCGGCCGGCCGGCGTGAGCTGCTGGATGGCCTGGCTCAACGCCGGGTTGCTCCACAGCGCAGCCGAGAACTTCGTCTTGATGAACCCCGGCGCAATGGCGTTGACCTGGATGTTGGCCGGTGCCAGCTCCGCAGCCAGCGCCTTGGTCAGCATGATCACGGCAGCCTTGCTGACGCTGTACACCCCCATCAACGGCCCCGGGTTGATGCCGGCGATGCTGGCCATGTTGATGATCTTGCCGCCGCCCTGGGCCTGCATGGCCGGCACGGCCGCCTTGGCCGCAAAGAAGTAGCCCTTGACGTTGACCTCCATGATCTTGTCCCAGTGGCTGGCCTCCGCGGTCAGCAGTGGTCCGAAGTGGGGGTTGGTGGCCGCGTTGTTCACCAGGATGTCCACGCGGCCGAACTCCGCCAGCGCGGCCTGGACCACGGCCTCGGCGGCTGCCGGGTCTCCGGCGTGGGCGGCCAGGGCCAGGGCGCGGCCGCCGGCGGCGCGGATGGCCTCGGCCACGGGCCCGACGTTCTCCAGCTTGCGGCTGGTGAGGACAACGGCAGCGCCTGCTTGGGCGTAGGCCTCGGCGATGGCCTGGCCGATGCCGCGCGATGCACCGGTGATGATGGCGACCTTGTTGGCGAGGTCTAGCATGGGCTTGTGATCCCCTTTCACTCAAGCTCGAGCTCGTCCACGATCAAAATGCGCAGGTCGGTCACGTGGCCGAGCTGCCTGTCATTCGTCAGAAAGGCAGTACACCCAGCGTACAGCGCAGCCGCAATTTGCAAAGCATCAGGCAACCGCACATTGTGAGTAACGCGCAGCTCCGCCGCCCTTTGCGCGACCTCTATGTCAATACTCTGAATTTCCAGATTTGCGCTGTTCAAGAAGAGGTCGAGGTATTCCCTCCGCAGATCGTCGGCCCCCAAGCGCAGCGGATGGATCAATACCTCTGCCACTGTAATGGTAGAAGTGACCAACGTGATCTGACCTGCGTCGGCGGCCAAGAAGATGGGAGCGATGCGCGCTAGATAAGTCGGGTTCTCCTCGATATAGTAGATGAATGGCGCCGTGTCGACTCCCAACCTAGCAACACCCTGGAGCGCAACGTCAACTCGCCTTATGCGCGCTGCTCCCACTCGTCGCGCAGATCGTTGACATATTGCTGGGCATCAACACCTTGCCAAATTCTCTTGCCCAGGCCGCGCAACTCCGTAATCCTCCGCTTGGCACGGGGCTCGTCCGCGATTAAATCTTCGATGATGCGAGAGACCAGTTGCAAGCGATCGGCAGCCGACAGAGAGCGTATCTGCTGTTCGTAGAGACGATCTACTATCGCCATGTGGACCTTGGCCATGTAGCCTTTCTCCCTCTGGCGCAAAGTTTCCAGTCTAGGATTTTGCGCCGCATTATAGCGCAGAAAACACACAAAGGCTAGCGCAACAGACTGCCGGATCAGCCAACGGCGCCAGCGCTTTCACTTGGTTGATCAGCTCAACCAGGTCGAGATCAAGCCCACGCGCATGGCGTCTTCGCACCTCACCTTCCCCGTTCCACGCCTTCTCATCTCCCTAAGCGCTCCCCGTCTCCAAGATCTCCTGCAGCCGGTCAATCACGTCCGGGTCCAGAGGCAGCGACATCAGCTTGCGCTGGGTGGTATCGTGGTCGTAGTGCAGGTGGTGGATCTGCAGAAAGCCGTCGCGCCAGACGGCGTAGGTGGCGTCGGGGGTGCCGTTGCGCGGCTGCCCCAGGCTGCCGGGGTTGACGATCACCGTGCGGCCGACCTGGCGCAGGCCGGGCAGGTGGGTGTGGCCCACCAGCAACACGTCGGGCCGCGGCTCCAGCAGAGCTAGCTCCGCCTCCAGGTCCTCCTGGCGCGCGGTGACCAGGGAGACCCGCTTGGCCAGGGGATCGCTGGGCATGGCATGCACCAGGTGGAAGATGGCTCCGTCCAGCTCGACGGTTTGGCTCAAGGGCAGGTTGCCTAGCCAGGCCCGGTCCTCGGTCGAGAGCACGCTTTGCGTGAAGTCCCGCGCCGGCTCGAAGATGGGCAGCAACGCCGGGTTGACGCCCAGGCTGCCGCCGAAGGCCACCGCGTGGTCGTGGTTGCCCCGGACGACCGCGGTGGCGTTAGTCCGCACCCAGGCCAGGCAGCGCTGAGGGTCCGGACCGAAGTTCACCACGTCGCCCAGGAAGAGGATGGCATCCGGCTGGCTCTCGGCCTGCTGCAGCGCCAGCAGCGCCTCCCAGTTAGCGTGCAGGTCGGAGAAGATGAGGATCTTCATGGACAGAAAGGGCGATCAGGCAAGGTCCAAGGAGCGGGTCAGGCCGCGGATGCCGTCAACCGTCGGCTCGGCGCCGGGAACGCGGTGAACCTCCCAGGTTTCGATGTGCTCGGCGACCGCGCCCGGCTCCAGGGCTACCAGCGGGCCGAGGGTCTCCAGCTCTAGGAAGCGGTTCCAGACGTAGACCTCGCAGTTGCTCTCCAGGTCGGGATGGGGACGGCCGGGCAGCGGCGTGAAGCGCTTGACGAACAGCGCCTCGCCCCACAGGTAGGCCATCCAGCCCGCGTGGTTGAAGTAGCCGATCTTGAAGGGCTGCTCGTGGGCCTGGCCGTGCACCAGCACCAGGTCGTCGTCCAGCCGCAGACGCGGGTCGCGCAGGCGGGTGTACGGCCACAGGGCCAGGTGGCGGTGCGGCAGGTAGGGCGAGGGGACGGGCGCCTGCTGGGGTAGGATGGCCACGCCCCCCAGCGCCATTTGCGTGATGGCCCACGGCGCCAGGGTGACAGGCCACAGGCCGTGGTTGTGGAGGCTGTGGTGCAGAGTGAGGGTCGGCCGGTCAGGGTCCAGCCGCACCTCCATCACCTTCTGCAGGCCGGCGGCCGGGGACGGCGCCCCGCGCAGGCGGATGCCGTCCGCCAGCTCGTCTATGGCCAGGCCGTCGCCATCGGGCAAGTAGGTGCGAGGGAAGGCCTCCGGCGCGTGCCAGAGGCGATGGCCGCCCCACAGCGGGGACCAGCCTGCGGGCGTCTCCCACCCTAGATCGGGCGTCTCGGCCAACAGGTTGGCGTCCAGCCAGCTCGGGATCAGGCGCACCACGCGGGGCCCGGCCTGCGCCAGCACATCTACCCGCAGGTGGCCGTTGCTCAACGTGCGAACAGGGTGGCTGTAGAAGTCGGTGGACATAATCAGAAATAGACCGGGCCGATCTCCCGGAGCTCAACAAATCAATCCAGCGAAAACGCCAGACCTGGGATGCGCCGGCGACCACCGGAGGATGAAGTCCTCCGGCTAAAAGAGGGCACCCCGTCAACGGAGCTTGGTGGTGTGCTACCAAACCGCTTTTTGGAATGTGCTCGATGAAGTCGACCGCAACAAAACTGGCCCTTTCTTGTCTCTAGCGCGCCCACTCCAGATCCGCCAGCCAGAGCGAGCCGCTGTCGGTCTGGTCGAAGACCAGGGCTACCTCGGCCACGTTGGCCAGGTCCACGCCGGAGAAGAGCGCCAGCGGCAGCCGCAGGGTCGTCAACACCACCCGGCCGACGAAGATCCCCTCCTCCCACACGCCGCTCTCCTTCATGTAGCCGGTGGGGAAGGCCAGCGCCGGTTCCTCCGGCGACGTGGAGACCACCGCCACGTTGCCGGCCCGGTCGGTCAGACTCAGGCTGAGGGCTTGCGGCCGGTCGGCCGCGTTCAGGGGAGAGGCCGGGTCCACAGCCGCGCGCAGGGTGATGGCCGCGTAGCCGCTCAGGTCGGCGGCGCCCTGCGGCAGGGAGAAGCGCAGGGCGGCTCCACGGCGCTCCCACGCCACGGCCGCAAACGCCGGTTGGCCGGGCACCGTCACGTAGTGCCGCCGACAGGCCCCCTTGTCCGGCGCCTGGTTGGGAAGGTAGTATCGGCTGGGGCAGAACACCACGCTCACGTCCTCGGCCAGCACCTGGCCGCCCAGACGATGGATGGCGAGCTCCTCCTCGCTGGCCGGCGTCCACAGCGTCTGGCGGTTGGCCGCAGGCGGCAGGAAAGCCACGCGCGCCGGCAGGCCATAGAGCTCGGTGGGCGCAGGGGCGGCCACGTCCAGGCCCAGCCGCGCCAACGCCTGAGCAGCCGCCTCCGGCTCCGGCGCTAACACCGCCGCTAGGAAATCGGCGGCATAGGCGACCAGCCAGCCGCGCTGCGCCTCGGGTTCCAGGACCGTGGCGCAATCCGGGCGATCCACGGGCTGATAGTCGGGCTTCAGAAAGGCGTTGAAGTTGTTGTGGTTCGCCCGCTCTAGCCAGACCGACGCAGCCCACGCCGACTGGTCGGCGGACAGCCGCGCGCCCTCGTAGAAGAACTGCCCGTCCTGGGTCATGATGTCGCCGTCGCACGAAGCCAGGACGGTAGCAAAGGGCACAGCCGACGGTTGCCAGGGATCGGCGACGCTGGAGGCTGCTGCGATCTGCAGAACCCCCGCTACCGGGCCGTAGCTGCTGTCCGTCGCTGGCCAGTCCAGGCGATTCACCAGGTACCAGGCCAGCTCACCCCCGCGCGAGTGGCCGAAGAGCGCCAGCCGCCCCAGGTCCACACGGCCAGCCAGGTCCACCCCGAAGGCTGTGCTCTTGCCCGCAGCCGCTTCCACCAGGCCGCGCAGGTGAAGGTCCAGCAGCTGCTTGGCCCGCTGGCCGAAGGTCGGCTCGCCGAAGCCGACGGTGTACTCGGCGTTGATGTTGGGCGCTAGGGCCACGTAGCCGTGGGCAGCCAAGCTGCGCACCAGGTACTCGAAGCCGCTGTAGTTGGGCTGCTCCTCCTCCGGCGCGCACGGCCAAACGTCGGCCTCGCCGGCGCCCACAGGACAGCCGACGTGCGTGCCGTGCAGGATCACCACCACCGGAAAGGGGCCTTCGCCCTCAGTCGGCGCGGCCAGCGCGCCGTTCAGCCGCACCGGCATGTTGCGGAAGCGGTTGCCCTTGGGAAAGCGCGCCTGCACCACCGTCGCGTCGCCCAGGTTGTAGAACACGGCGGACGGCGGCTCCGGGGTCGGCGCCTCAGGCTCAGGCGTTGCAGCCGGAACGGCCGGGGTCTCCAGCAGTGTGGGGAGCGCCGTCGCCTCCGGCGGAGCGGGAGGTGTAGGCATCTCCGGCTGCAGCACTACACAGCCGGCCAGGAGAACCAGCGACAGAGGCAGCCACGCCAGGTTCGAACGACGCACAACGACGCACCAAAGCGGCCGGCGGGCTGGCCGGCGGTCGAGCTCCGATGGCTCAACCTTGTCCGTCCAACCCGCCGCCGATGGAAACATACGAGCCGTGGCAGCCGGACCGCTCAGGATCCCATCACGCCGGCATAAACGCGCGCTTCAGCACCACCAGGACCTGCCCGCCGCTCTTCAGCATGAGGGTCTGGCCGCCGTCGGTCACCTCGAAGGAGTTGACCTGGCGCAACAGACTCAGGAACAGGGCCTCCTGCTCCATCACGCCCGGCGGGTTCGCGCACATCTGCATGGAGGCACCCAGTGCGCCGAAGGAGATACTGTTGCCGCCGCCGACCAGATAGGTGCCGTTGTAGGAGTTGCACCCGGCGTTGCCGCTGATCCGGCCGTCCTGGCTGAAGACCATGGTGATGTTGGTGCCGGGCACCAGCGTCACAATGGCGCCGCCGGCGTTGAGGTTCACCACCATCCAGCCGGTGCCGCGCAGGGGATCGCTGGGCGGCGGAGGCGGCGGAGGTGGCGGAGGCACGTTCACGTTGATGGTGATCTGGCGGAACTCTACCTGGCCCGTCACCAGCTCCACCCGCAGCTCGTAGGTGGTGGTGTTGGGCGGGCAGACCACCTCGCTCCCCTGGCCGGTGCGGGGGAACTGCTGGAACGGCTGGCCCTGGGGATACATCCACACCGCGCGCACGTTCTGCACCGACCAGCTCAAGGTGGCGCACTCGCCCTGGTTGATGTTGGTGCGGTCCGCCCAGAAGGCGATCTGGGCTTGAGGGGGAGGCGGGGGCACCGGGGTGGGCGTGGGCGGCAGACGCGTCGGCGTAGGCTGCGGGGTAGGCGTAGGCGGGGCCGGGATCACGGGCACGTTCTCGGCGTTGGTGGCCAGCACGAAGTCAGCCGACACCCAGGCGATGCCGCCAGGCAAGCTCGGCGCCTTCACGGCCCACCAGCGGCCGTCTGCGCTGCGGCCGACGATCTCGCCCTCGTCGCCCTCACGGGCCACGGCGATCACCGGGTAGACGGTGCCGGGGCCGGAGCGCACGTTGAGCGCCTGGGCGCCCACGACGCGGCCGCGCGGCACGGCTGGTGTCGGCTCAGGCGCCGGCAGGTCCACCACCTCCTTGCGCGCCATCGTCACCGCGATCTGGTCGTCGGCGGTGCGCAGCTCCAGGGTGTCGCCGTCGGTGCGGTAGGTGGCCGCGCTGCGCAGCGCGGCCAGGAAAGCCTGCTCCTGCTCCATCAGCCCCTCGGGCATGGGGCACAGGCGGGCGGTGGAGGCCAGCTGGAAGATCTGGATGGCGCCGTCGGCAGCGGCGTACTCGCCTGCGAACTGATTGCAGCCGGCGTTGCCCGAGAGCAGGCCGCCGACGCCGAACTCCACGGTGGCCTCCGTGCCCACGATCAGGGTCACGACCGCGCCCTGGCCGTTGTTGTACGAGATCACCTCCCAGACCGTGTCCGTGAGGTCGGTCGGCGCAGCGATGAACACCGCCACGATGTCATCGCCTGCGAAGAGCACCAGCTGGCGCGGGCTGGCGGTGAAGCCGGTGACTCGGCCGAGAGCCTCGCGGAAGGCCGCAGCCTGCGCCTCCACCTCGGGCTCGCAGGCCTTCAGCGTGCCGGCCAAGGGGGTTGGGAAGCTCAGCCGATCGCCCTGCTGGACGTAGGTGCCGCGGAAAGCGTTGCAGCCATCGTTCCCAAAGACCTCGCCGTCCCGCCCAAACTCCAGGGTGACGTTGACGTCGGCCAGCGCGCGCTCGCCGTTGAGAGTGACCAACAGCCAACTGGTGCCGGCGAGGGAACGGGCCGGGCCGGCTGCCGGAGCAGCGACCATCGGCGTGAGTGTCTGCGCAGACGGCGCCTCGGGCGCTTGCGGCGCAGACGGCGCGGGCGGCGTCGGTGCCGCCATCGGTTGGCAAGCCGCCAGCCCCAGCGTCAGCGCCAACATCAGCAGAAGGGTGACTCTCACTGTGGCTTTGTTCATCAACAGCTCCTTTCAAGCGGACCTACCGGGCCGTCCCTGACCTCGCTTCGCCGGCCACCGCAGCGGTATCCGTAGCCGGAGCTGTGACCAGCGGGCGAGGATCCTGGACGTCCTGGTAGGTGATCGTGAGGTGATAGGAGACAACAACCGCAGACTGGCTCGTCAACCCTTTCTGCGTGTGCGGCAAACGACATGGGTGGCAAGCGGCCAGAGCCGTTGCTGGCTCGTAGCAATGCACGTTCTGCGACGCGCTTTTGTTCACGTGTGAATAGTAGCCGGGATCATGGCTGGCCGAAGGCCTTGCGCACTCCCGGCAGCATGATGTAGGCCAAGATCAGCGCGTTGAGAATGAAGCTGATGGCCAGCTCCGAGAAGGTGCCTCCCCCGGTGAGCAGGATGGCGAAGTTGATAGCGAGGTTAAACACGCTGACGACCGCCAGGAACAGCCACCCTTGGGGGTCCACCCGCCACAACATTTGGAACAGCCAGAAGTACACCCACGCCATCAAGGCCCAGATGATCGCAGCCCAGAGGTTGAAGGACCGGGGGCCGGGGTTCAACAGGGGCGGCAGGATCGCCAGCGCCTGCAACAGGCCAAGGATGGCGATGATGAACGACAGTAGGACCAAGATGGCCAGCACGGTGATGCCGAAGGGACGATGCCTGGTTTGGCTTGCCATAGCGAGCTCCTTACGGGGAAAGATTAAGGGAGGACAAGGTGCAGAAAACTGCCGCCGGCTTGCGTTGGCGACATCATATCACAAGGGACGGAAGATAGAAAAAAACCAAGCCAGGCAGCCGACGACCGGGAGCAAGTGGAGTTTGACAGAACCGGCGCTCCGGAGATACTGGGGAGCGCTCTACGCCGTTGTTTTCATGCTACTCACCAACGGCACACGCCTTTTCCCTATGCCTACTGAGCTTGCGGTGGAAAGCCCCCCACGCCGCCCCTGGCGAGCCGAGGACTGGGCAGCCCTGCTCCTGGCTTTGCTGCTGACCCTGCCCGCCCTGCGCGCGCTGTGGCAGCCGGGGCTGCAACAGATGGACGACGGCCTGCACCACCTGTTCCGGCTGTACAGCCTGGACCTAGCGCTGCGAGCCGGCCACTGGGACGTGCGCTGGCTGGCCGACGAGGGCTTTGGCTACGGCTTTCCCGTGCTCAACTTCTACGCGCCCCTGGCCTACTACGCCGGGCTGGTCTTTCGCTGGCTGGGCGCGGGCTACGTCACCGCGTTGGAGCTGACGCTGGCGGCCGGCCTGCTGTTGGCCGCGGCGGCCATGTACCTGTTCGGCCGCAGCCTGCTGGGACCGTGGAGCGGTGCGCTGGCCGCCGTGGCCTACACCTGGGCGCCCTACCACCTGACCAACACTTGGGTGCGCGGCGCGCTGGCCGAGCAGCTCGCCTTCGTCTGGATTCCGCTGCTCCTGTGGGCCATGCTGAGGGCGGCCTGCGCCGAAGGCCGGCCGCAAAGGACGGCAGCTTTAGGGGGCAGCCTGGCTGTGGCCGGGCTGGTGGTCACCCACAACCTGTCCGTGCTGCTGGCTGCGCCGGTGGCAACGGCCTGGGGGGCCTTCCTGCTGGCCACCGCGGCCAAGGCGCAGCGGCCCGATCTGCTGCGAGCCTTTCTGCTGATGGCCCTGTTGGGCGTCCTCCTCAGCGCGTTCTACTGGCTGCCCGCCATCGTCGAGCTGCCCCAGGTGCTCACCGGCCAGGCGCCCGACGACACCGCCCTCTGGCGCAGCATGATGGCCCGGCCGGCGTTCCTGGTCAGCCACACCTGGGCCCAGCGCTACACGATCCTGGACCAACCCGACGTGATGCACCCGCTGGGGATGGCCCAGGGGCTGCTGGCGCTGGCCGGTCTGGCCGTGGGCCTGGCGCGGCGAAAGCGGTTATCCAGGCGGGCGCAGCTGGCGATGCCCCTGTGGGCGGCGCTGTTGGCCTTCGCCCTGTTCATGCAGTCCGAGTGGTCGCAGCCGGTCTGGCGCGTGCCCGGCTTGATGATGCTCCAGTTCCCCTGGCGCTGGCAGCTGGTGGCGGCCGTAGCCACGGCCCTGCTCACCGCCTACGCGGGGCTGCTGGCGGAAAGTCCGCCGTCGGCCGCAGGACGAAGCGCCCGAGGAGCCGTGCTGGCCGCGTTGATGACCTCGGCCGTGGCCGGCCTGCTGATGAGCGCGGCGCTCCCGCGCCTGCCCTGGCAAGGGGACACCGTCTACCCCAACACCGACATCCCCGTCACCGACGCCACCGTGGACCGCCGCACCCTGGCGCTGTACGACTATCACCGCGGGCTCTGGCTGCGAGAGCACGGCAGCCCGTGGATGTTCGAGTACATGCCGGTGGGGGCTCTGCCCCTGCGGGACCGGTTCTTCCTGAGCGCGGGGCCGGCTGCCGCTGAAGAGGCGCCCCTGGCAGTGCAGGCGACGGCGGGTCGGCAGCGGCCGCTGGAGCGGCGCTTCGCCGTGCGCTCGGCCGAGCCGTGGACGGCGCAGCTCCACCAGTTCTTCTTCCCGGGCTGGCAGGCGACGGTGGATGGCCAGCCCACGCCCGTGCGCGCCGAGGGTCCCCTGGCCTTGGCGGCCGCCGATGTTCCCGCCGGCCAGCACGAGGTCGTCTTTCGGTTCGGCGCCACGCCGGTGCGCTGCGCAGGCTGGCTGCTAACCGCGCTGGGTGCCGCCGCGTGGGTGGTGGGGATGGTCCGGCTCCGGCGCCGGCGTTGGCTGGCCCTCGTCGGCGTGGCGTTGCTGGCCTACATCGGCCTGGCTGCGCTCCAACGCCATCAGGCCCCTACGGACTACACCCCAACGCCGACCACGGTCACCTTCGGCCAGGAGGCCCAGCTGGTGGGCTTTCACTTCGACCCAGCGGAGCTCCGTCCGGGGGGCTCCAACGAGGTGATCCTCAACTGGCTCGCCCTGCGGCACCCCACCACAGACTACAAGGTCTTTCTGCACCTGGTGGACCTGAACGGAACGCTGTGGGCCCAGCACGACGGCGAGCCGGGCTTCTTCTTCACCCCTACCAGCCGCTGGCAAGCCGGGGAGTTCAGCGAGGACTTCCACTACCTGGAGTGGCGACAGGAGAACCCGCCCCCCGGCCGCTACTTGCTGTTCATAGGCCTGTACGATCCCGCCACCGGCCAGCGGCTGCCGGTCTTCGACGCCGCCGGCCAGCCCATCGGCGATCAGGTGCTTTTGGCAGAGCTGGCGAAGTAAGCAAAGCCAGGGGGACCGGGAGCGCCAGGCCGGCCACAAAACAGACAGCCCGGCGCCTTGGCGTCGGGCTGTCTGTCTCACCGGGAGGGGCAACGCTGCGGCTCAGGGTGCCTCAGCCACCGCAGCCTCCTTCTCGCGCGTGAGCCAGGCCCAGACGATGCCGACGATGCCCACCGCAATCAGCACCCAACCGCTGACCGTGATGCGAGCGGTGGAGCCGGGGCCGGTCAACAGGATGAGCAGGCCCCAACCCAGGAGTACGGCATTGATGATCACGGGGCCCCAGGTGAAACCCTCCTGCTTGCGCTGCGGGAACCGGATGATCAGCCCTAGCCCGCCCAGGACGACCAGGCCGATGCCCAGCAGCAAGAAGCCGGTGGCGGGCGTGATAGCGTTGAGCAGGCTTAGCAAGATGATGGCTGCGCCGACGCCCAACGCCACCAAGGCGCGCACCAAGGGGAGACGGCTGTCCTGCTTCCCGGCCAGGGCAGCCACCGTGCGTAGCAGGCCGACGGCCGTCAGATATACTGCGGCCAACAGGCCGACGAGACCTTGGGCTCGGGCCGGCTGGAACAACACCACCAGGCCTAGCACCACCGCCAGGACACCCAAGATGAGGGTGAACCACCAGGGCTTGTCCTTAAGAGCAGACATACAGAGACCTCCTTCTGTGTCGGCGCCGGCCGTGCGTTAGCGGGATTGAGAGCGCAACAGTGCCAGCAGCCGCAAAATAGACACGTATAGCCAGATCATGGATAGCATCAGGCCGTGGGCTGCGTACCACTCCATGTACTTGGGTGCGCCCGCAGCCGAGGCGCGACGAACGAACTCGAAGTCCAGCGGCAAGTTCAGCGCCGCCAGGATCACCACGAACAGGGCGAAGAGGATGCCCAGCGGGGTAGGCTCGGACAGGAAGCGGAAGTTCACGCCGAAGAGAGAGAAGATCCACGCCGTGAAGTAGAGCAGCAAGAGGCCGGCCATCGCGATCGCCACCGCCTTGGCGAACACAGAGGTCACCTTGAGGATGCCCAGGCTGTACAACAGCCACGTGCCGCCGAACACGGCCAGCGTGGCGACGATGGCCTGCAACACGATGCCGTTCCACTCCAGGTTGTAGTAGTGGGAGGCCACGCCCAGCAGCGCGCCGTAGGACAGGGCGTAGCCGATAGCGAAGATGGGAATGAAGCGGCCGGCAAACACCCCCAGGACGCCGAAGACGAAGGACAGGACGAAGGCCAGGAACAGCCACGACGGCGGATAAGCCACCTGGCGGCCGAAGGCGCTCACCACCTCTACTTGAGACCAGCCCCAGGCCGCAGCCAGGATCGTCAGCACCAACAGCAGGCCGGTCTTCAGGTAGGCGCCGCGCGCGGTCATGCGGGCGGCCGTTTCGCCGCCACGAGCCGTTGCGCGGTTGAAGGCCTCCTGGTTGAGGGCCGGGTTGTTGCTGGTATCCTGTCTCTCGAGGGCAATGCTACTAGCAGCCATAAGGTACTCCTTTCAGGTAAGGGTCGCTGTTGCCGCCCCTAGGGGACCTGGTAACCGTTGGCGAAAGCCCCTACGCAGGCCGGCTCCACGCGTCCCAGTTGTTGTACTCCTCGACCGTGTAATACCGGTTGGCGCGAAGCTGGACGAGAACGCCGGCGACGATCAACACCGCCGCCAAGACCGTCAGGAGAGGACCGGCGTCCAGTATAGCGCGCACGGGCCGTTCCACCGCCTCCTGCGACGGCCGGAAGACCCACGCCAAGGTAGCCACGATGGACCCAGCGCCCAGCACGGCAGTCGCCACGATCACCACGTACTTCTGCAGGTTGAAGCGGTAGGTGATGAAGATCACCACGGCCGCCACCAACACGGCGATGAGCCACACCAGCAGGTTCATGCGCATGTTCAGCAGCCCGGTGAAGAAGCCCGTGGTCAGCGAGTAGCCTAGAGAGCCGGCGACGACACCCACTGCGAAGAAGTAGAACAGATACGACAGGATGGCGAACACCGCACCGACGAAGAAGCCAACGATCCAGCTCGTCACCGACACCAAGAAGCCCTCACCCAGCAAAGCCTGGAGCGCTTGGGCGCCGAAGACGAAGCCGAACACAAAGCCCCAGATGGGCAATAAGAACAGGAACAGGCGATAGCCGAAGAACGTCAGCCCGAGGCCGTACACCAGAGCCAGGAGGGCAAAGCACATCACGCTGAGAAAGTTGTCGCTAGGCACAGACAATCCTCCTCACGTTCGCAGCGTACAAGAGCGAAGTCAAGCCAAGATACGTGCCAACCGACTCGGCGCAGGTAAACAACAAGGAGAGAGCCGCAACGGGCAGCCCTCTCCTTGCTTGTCATCGGTGACCCATACGACGGGTGTCGGCGGCTACGCCTGGGCGCCGCGCAGGCTAAAGGCCAGGATCACGGAGATGATGCCGCCGATGATCAACCAGATGCCGATGACCAACGGCAGCGCTAGAGCAGTCGCCAGCGGACGGAAGAGGATAATCAGGGCGAGGATCACGGTGATCACGCCGATGATGATGGCGCCGGCCCCGCCTCCGCGGAAGCCAGAGATCAGCAGCAAGATTCCGTAGATCAAGCCCAGAACGCCGATCACCGTGGCCAGGGCCATGCCCACCATCACGGTGGTCAGTAGGCGGTCCAGCGCAGTAGCGCCGCCCAAGAAGCCGTTGACGATCAAGCCGCCGGCCAGGATGCCGATGATGCCGGAGAAGAGCTTCCATCCCCAGGCCGTGCGGTCGCGGAAGAGGCCGAGCAGGTCCAGAACCCCCAGCACCAGCCAGTAGACGCCTAGGGCGAAAACCGCGATCTTGGCCGTGCGGCCGGGCTCGGTCAGGAACAACACACCGACGATGATGGCCACAATGCCCTGCACGAGGGGAACCCACCACTTCAGGGGCTTAGGGCTGGCAAACGCTTCTGCTGCTGCCATGACGATACCTCCTTGGTTCTAGAGTGAATGAGAGAGGAAAAGCGGACGAGGGAAAGCCAAAGGAGGTGCCCCAACCTGCGTCGAAACACCAACCTTAGACTACGAGAGGAAGAAGCTAAACGACCACAGCCACCCTTGAAGGCACGCATCTCTCGAATGGCATTGAACACGCACATCTTATAGCACAAATCAAACCATGCTGCAAAAAAACGCGCCAACCTGGTAACGGCCTTTGTCAAGTAACGGTCGGCGCTGCCGCCGTGTACTTCTCGTACAGCCGCCCCTGCACCACCGCGGCCATGCGCATCACGGCCGTGTGCAGGTCGGTGTAGCTGGTGTAGAGGGGCGCGACGCCCAGCCGGATGTGGTCGGGCGCGCGAAAGTCGGGCAACACCTGCATGTCGTGGATCAGCGCCAGGTCAATCCGCAACCCCTCGTCGTGCCCCAAGGAAACGTGGCTGCCGCGACGCCGAGGGTCGCGCGGGGAGCTCAAACGAAAGCCCAGCGGCGCCAACACGGCCTCCCACAGGCCGATGAGGTACTCGGTTTGAGCGACGGACTTGGCGCGCACGGCCTCCATGCCTGCAGCCAGCAGCAGGTCCACCCCCGGCTCGATCAAGGCCAGGGAGAGCACAGGCATGGTGCCGGTGAGGAAGCGGCGCATTCCCGTAGCAGGGCGATAGGTCAGGTCGAAGGCGAAGGGCCGCTCCTGGCCCCACCAGCCGGAGATAGGGTTGCCCAGGGCCTCCTGCAGGTCGCGGCGCACGTAGAGGAAGGCCGGCGCGCCGGGGCCGCCGTTGAGATATTTGTAGGTGCAGCCCACAGCCAGATCGGCCTTGGCCCCGTTCAAGTCCACGGGCACCGCGCCCACCGAATGGCTCAGGTCCCACAGGGTCAGGGCTC
This sequence comes from Caldilineales bacterium, assembly GCA_025055015.1. Taxonomy (GTDB): domain Bacteria; phylum Chloroflexota; class Anaerolineae; order JAAEKA01; family JAAEKA01; genus JANWYQ01. The sequence continues at coordinate 30,164 of JANWYQ010000210.1, read as the reverse complement.
CTGCTGCGTGGGCGGCGGCCGTCACCTTGGCCATGTCGTAGACGAAGCCGCTCTTAAAGGCCGTGTGCGAGAGGGTGACCAGGGCGACGTCCTCGTCCAGCCGGCCCAGCAGCGCGTCCTCTGGGCCGTGGACGCCGTCGGGCGAGGGGATCACCTCCATGCGATGCCGGCCGCCCAGCAGGTTCACCACCCCTTGCAGGATGTACAGGTCGGAGGGGAAGTTGAGGTCGTCGGTGAGGATGCGGCTGCGGCCGGGCTGGCAGCGCAGGGCCGCCACTGCCAGCTTGAACAAGTTCACCGACGTGGAGTCGGCCACGATCACCTCGTCCGGCTGGGCGCCGATCAGGCGGGCGATCTTGGCGCCGATGCGCTCCGGCGCCTGCCACCAGCCGGCGTTCCAGCCGCGGATCAGGTCTCGGCCCCACTGCTCGTTGACCAAGGTCGCGGCCAGCTCCGCTGCGGCCTTGGGCAGCCGGCCCAGGGAGTTGCCGTCCAGGTAGATCAGGTCGGAGTCGGCGACGACGAAGCGCTCGCGCCAGGCGGCCAGGGGGTCCAGCGCGTCCAGGGACGCCGCGTAGGCTGCATCGGTAGGCAGAGTCACGGCCGGCTCTGTCCGGATTGGACGTCACGGCCACGCGGGGAGAGGGCCTCCTCTCCCCGCGCGGCAGGGCTTCAGTCAGCCTCGCTCGGCAGCTCGTCCCACTCGGAGATGGTCCAGGCGCTGACGCTGGCCAGCAGCGTGATCTCGCCGCCGGCAGAGAACACCAGCACCAGGGCGCCGTCCTCGCTCTCCGCTACCTCGTCCAAGATGCTCTCCCGGTCCACCATAGCCACCAGAGCCTGCTCCAGGTTCTCCATGCCCACCACGGGCTCCGGATCCTCCAGAGAGGTGTAGAGAGCTACCCCGTAGAGCTCCAGGGTCACGTTGTTCTCCAGGTAGATGTCCAGGTCGAGCAGCATGCGCTCTTCGGGCGCAATTTCCCCCTCTTCCAGGTCGTCTGCCAGAGAGCTATCCCAGAAGGACACTCCCACCACCAGGCTGCCCTCCAGCGAGGCCAGCTCCTCGTAAGCTTCGTCGGTCAACTCGGTGATCAGCTCGTCCTCCAGCAGCTCTGCGCTCGCCACCACGTCTGAGGTGCCGTTGGTTGATGCCATGTTGCAGTTCTCCTTTTTAGTCTAGATCCCGCCTCGATCTCAAGACAGGATGGGGGAAGGGCGGCGCTCAACGCGCCGGGCTTACGATCATGCGGGCGGGGATGCTGGCTTGCTCCACGACATCGCCCACGGCGGTGAAGTCGCTGAACAACACAGGCAAACCCTGGTCCACGAACAGGTTTGGTCCGTTCTGTAGGTGATAGTGCAGATGCGGGCCGGGGGACTGGCCGGAGTTGCCCACGGCGGCCACCACCTGACCCTGGCGCACCCGCTGGCCCTGGCGCACGCGCACGCTGCCCTGTTGCAGATGCGCCAGGTAGCTGAACTCGCCGTAGCCGTGAGCGATCACCACCACGTTGCCGGCCACGCGCGTCGGGTCCTCTTGCAGCAGCGCCGGGTCCATGGGCTGGCCGGGCGGCTGGTCGGGCAGGTCGTCCCGCACCGCCACCACCTTGCCGCCTGCGGGCGCCACCACGGGCTGGCCGAAGCTGTAGTGGTCCTCGTTGGCCAGGCCGCTGCCGCTGAAGGTGCGGCCCTCGGGTCCCAGCCGCACGAAATCGTAGGCGAAGGGCCAGCTAATAGGCTCGGCCTTGTGCAGGCTGGTCCAGTCGTTGCCGGTGATGGCCCACCAGACGCCCTCGGCCACCGGCAATCGCAGCCGCGCCCGCTGCTGGTGGTACACCAGCGGCACCTCGCCTGCCGCCGACACGATGCCGCGCGTCTCATAGTCGAAGCCGGCCACGCTCACCCGCACCTTGCTGAGCGGCAAGAGCCCCTGCTCCAGGAAGTAGCAGCGGCGCAGGGCCAGTCCCAGGCCGGGCGCCACGCCGTACTGGCCGGCGGTCAGCTCGTTCATGGCCACCTCGCCCACGCGTTGGCGCACGAAGGCCACGTGGTCGTTGCGGTCGAACACCCGCCACACCACATCGGTGAGCACCACCGGCCGGTTGGCCGTGATGCCCACCTCCAACACGAACTCCTGCACAGGGCCGAGGCTGGGGTGAGGGAGGCGGTCGTAGACGGCGACGTAGACTTGGGCCGGCCGCAGCTCCAGCCGCATCTCGGCCGCGGTCATGGCTGCAAGCCCTCCTGGCCCGGTGCGAACTCCTTGGCGAACCGCTTCAGAGCCCGGCCAACGTCGTCCAGCAATCCCAGGAGCGCCATGGCCACCTTGGACAGGTCGCGCATCTCCTCTTCCAGGGCCCAAAAGCCGTGCGCCGCAATGGAGGTCAGACGCAGGCCATCGTCGGCAAAGGACGCGCCCACCTCCACCGTGACGGCGTTGGACTGGGGCGCGGCCTCGGCGAACAGCGAGCGGATGCGCCGGGCGATGGCCTCGACCCCGGCGTCGCTGTCCACGCTGCTCACCAGCGCATCGGGCATTTGGTAGTGAACCTCGATGTCTAGGGGAAACTCTGCGCCGCCCGGCTCGTGGGGACACTCCTCCTCGCTGTCGTGATACATGGTGCAGATCACCTCGTCGCCGTGGGTGCCGGCCACCGAGTACTCGGCGGGCCAGTAGAACGAGATCTCGGCGTAGAGGTGATAGGGCGGCTTCCAGCTCTGGGGCACGACATAGGCCTTGAACTCGCGATCCAAGGTGATGATGTCCAAGGTGCTTCGCAGCTCGTAGACGCGCAGCTTGTTCTGCGTAGCGGCCCACAGCAGCGAGTTGATCACGTGCTCAAAGGTCACGTAGAAGCCGGGGGGCGGCGGCATCTCCGCGTCTTCGGACGCGAACAAGCCGCTCAGCTGCTCGGCCCCGCTGTCGCCGTTGGTTTTGCCGTTGCCACCAGACATAGAGGGTTTCTCTCCAACCGATGTCCACAGCCGGCGACAGGGGCCCTGTCCGGCTGTGAAGTCCATCATATCACACAAGCAGGGACGCTACAACCTGGCCGGTGCACGAGTGGACGGTGTCGGCTTGCGCTCAGGCGGCTCATCCAGCCTCCACCGTCCATCATGTGCCTTTTCTCCTCTCGCCGTTGGCAATGGCCGGCAAGGCGAAGTAGAAGGTGCTGCCCTTTCCCTCGACGCTCTCTACCCAGATGGCCCCGCGGTGGCTCTGCACCAGGTGGCGGGCGATGGCCAGGCCCAGCCCCGTGCCGCCGGACCCCCGCGCGCGGTCCGCCTTGTAGAAGCGCTCGAAGATGCGGGACAGGTCGCGCGCCGGAATGCCGATGCCGGTGTCGGCCACCGACACGATCACCACCGGCGCGTCGCCGTCCACGGTGACCGCCGCGCGCTGGCTGTTGGCCGGGATCTCATGGCCGACGCCGGCCCGGGCGCGCACCTCGATGCGGCCCCCCTCGGGCGTGAACTTGATGGCGTTGTGCACCAGGTTGGTGACCACCTGCTGAATGCGCTCGGCGTCGGCCCACACCAACGGCAAGTCGTCCGGCAGGTTCACCGTGACGGTCAGGTCCTTGCGCTCGGCCTGGGCGGCCAGCCGAGCTACCGGCGGCTCCACGATGGCCGAGACGGGGGTGGGCGCCAGCCGCAGCCCCACCTGGCCCGACTCGATGCGCGACAGCTCCAACAGCTCCTGGACCATCTGGGTGAGCGCGTCCACCTCGGTGTCCATGCGGTCCAGGAAGTGCTCGGCGGCCGGCCGATCGTCCAGCGCGCCGTCGCGCAGGGTCTCCACCAGGGCCTTGAGGGAGGCCAGGGGAGTGCGCAGCTCGTGGGAGATGTTGCTGACGAAGTCGCGACGGACGGTCTCCAGCCGGCGGATGCGCGACAGGTCCTGGATGATCACCAGGTAGCCCTGTTCCTCTGCCTCGTGGAACGGGGTGACGATCACCTGCCAGAAAATGCCGCGGCGGTCCAGCTCCAGCTCGCCAACCTGGATTTCCTGTTGACGCCGGCACTGCTGCCACAGGTCAATCACCTGGTAGTGGCGCACCACCTGGGCGAAGGTCTGGCCGATGGCTCCCGTCGGAGTGACGTCCAGGAGCCGCGCTGCGCTGGGGTTGATCAGCCGCACGTGGCCGTCGGGGCCGGTGATCACCACGCCGTCGGCCATGTTCTCCAATACCGCCGCCAGCCGGCCGCGCTCCTTGGCCAGAGTCTCCATCTGGGCCTGCATCTCGGCCGCCATGCGGTTGAAGGCGCGCGTCAGCTCGCCCACCTCGTCGCGCGTGGCCGGCTGCAGGCGCACGCTCAAGTCGCCGTCGGCCAGCCGATTGGCCACCGCAGTGAGCTGGAGCACCGGACGCGCCGTGCGGTTGGCGATCAACAGGCCCATGGCCAGCACCAGCCCGGTGATGCCCAAGGCCGCCCACAGGAGCATCTGTTGCAGAGCCCGCACCTCGGCCAGGGCTTCGCCCAAGGGGAGGACGATGCGGACAACGCCGATGATCTCCTGGTCGCGGCGCACAGGAACCGCCATGCGCAGGCTGCCCTCGACGTCCGACGCCTCGGCCGTCTCGCCCTGGTTCAGCGCCCGCCGCACTTCGGGCCAGGCTTGCGCCTCGCGCGATTGGCTGCCGGCTTGGGCCGAGTCCCCAACGACGGCACCGCTGCGGTGCACAATGGTGACGCGGCCGCCGACGGCCTGCGCCCAGCGCTGCGCCTCTGGGTCCAAAGACCCGGCCACAGGAGCAGCTGCTAGGCGTTCCGCCACGGCGTCGCCGATCAGCTGTGCCTGGACGAGCAGCTGTTCCCTCATGTCGGCCAGCCGTGCCGAGCGCACCTGGTCGGTGACGGTCCCGGTGATCCACAGCATGGTGACCAGGGTCAGAACCACAAAAGGAACCGTAATACGCCAACGGATCGAGGGGAACATGGTTCACCGAGGAGGTTCTGAGAACCGCCGAGCTTTCGGGCCGCCGCCCAAAGGGATACCGCCCGAGAGATGCGGCCTGAGGCTGCGCTAGCCGTCGAATCGGTAGCCCACCCCGCGCACGGTGACGATGCGCACCGGCTCGGCGGGGTTGGGCTCGATCTTCTCTCGCAGCCAGCGCACGTGAACATCTACCGTGCGGCTGCCGCCCTCGAAGTCCCAGCCCCACACCCGCTCCAGGATCAGGGTGCGGGAAAGCACAATCCCTTTCTGCCGCGCCAGGAAGAGCAGCAGCTCGTACTCCTTGGGCTTCAGGGGGACGATCTGGCCGTTGCGGCGCACCTCGCGGCGGTTCTCGTCAATCACCAGGTCGCCGAAGACCATCAGCTTGGGCGCAGCGGCCGGCTCCTGCGCGGCGATCTCCTCGCGGATCAGGCGCTCACGGCGCAGCAGCGCCTTGACGCGCGCCATCAGCTCGCGCATGCTGAAGGGCTTGGTCATGTAGTCGTCGGCGCCCACCTCCAGGCCCACGATCTTGTCCACCTCCTCGGCGCGCGCCGTGAGCATCAGGATGGGCACGCTGGTCTCCTGGCGCAGGATGCGGCACACCTCGAAGCCGTCCAGGCCGGGCAGCATCAGGTCCAGGATGATCAGGTCGGGTCGGTAGCTGCGAGCCAGCTCCAGCGCCTTCAGCCCGTCCTGCGCCGTCTCCACGTCGTAGCCTTGACGGTTCAGGTTGTAGGCCAGGGTCTCCACCAGGGTTTGTTCGTCCTCAACCACCAGCACTTTCTGTTTCATACCGCCTCCACAAGCCGCTGAGCCTTGACCGACGCGGCCTCAATCGGCCAGGAACTCCAACAACAGCGCGTTGACCCGCTCCGGCTCCTCGTGCTGGACGAAGTGACCGGCCTCCTCGATGAACACCAGCCGCCCCCGGTCGCACAGGGCGATGCTCGGCTCTGCCAGCTCCCGGCCCAAGGCGATGTCCTGCGCGCCCCAGATCATCAGCGTGGGCACGGCAATGCGGCCTAGGCCGGCCAGCTTGCCCTGGCTGCGGGCCGCTGCGCGGTACCAGTTGATCATCGCCGTGATGGCGCCGGGCTGCGACCACGCCGTGCGATAGCGCTCGATGTCCTCGGCGGTGAAGGTGCCGCGGCGGCTGCTGCCCTTCAGGGTGCGGATGGCGTTGGTCCAGCCGTCCCGGCTCAGGCTGGCCTCCGGCAGCCGCGGGAGCTGGAAGAAGAAGATGTACCAGCTGCGACGGAGCTGGGCCGGCGAGCGCCACACCGTCCGCACCATCACCGCCGGGTGGGGCACGTTGAGAATGGCCAGCCGGCGCAGCCGGTGGGGATAGCGACCTGCCACCCACCACGCCACCGCCGCGCCCCAGTCGTGGCCCACCAGCGCAACCTGGCCGTGGCCCGTGGCCTCGATCAGGCCCACCACGTCGGCCGCCAGGGCGTCAATGTCGTAGGCGGCCACCCCGCGCGGCTTGTCGCTCAGGTTGTAGCCCCGCTGGTCGGGCGCCCACACGCGGTAGCCGGCCGCAGCCAGGGCCGGCATCTGCCTCAGCCAGCCGCCCCAGAACTCCGGGAAGCCGTGCAACAGGATGACCGGCGGGCCGCTGGCTGGGCCGGCCTGCGCCACGTGCAGGCTGAGCCCGTTGACGCGGAGGGTGGTATGCTCGATCTCGTACGCTGTGCCCATAGGGCCATCACCCTGGATGGTCGCCGCTCCGTCGGGCTGCGATCCACGCCTCCAGCCCACGGCGATGCCGTTCCTCCAGCTTCACCAGCGGGCGGCGGGCCTCCAGCAGCCGACGGGCCTCGTCGAAGCTCATGCCGTGTTCCTTCATCAGGTAGGCAGCCAGCACCGTGGCCGAGCGGCCGCGGCCCTTGGCGCAGTGCACCAACACCGGCCGGCCCTGCGCTGCCTGGGCCTTGATCCAGGCCACCCCGGCGTCCAACACCTCCGGCGGCGGCACGGCCATGTCCAGCACCCGCAGCTTGGCGTGCTCGATGCCGTGCTGCGCGTAGAAGGCCAGGTCTCCCAGCCGCTCCTCGCGCACGTCCAGCACGGCCTGGATGCCGTGGTCGGCTAGGAACCGGTAATCGCGGGGATAGGTGGGCGCGCCGCCCAGCCACAAGGTCTCGGGCACGCCGTCGGCGGGCGCAATCTGGCTAAACCAGGCGTTGCCCCTGACCTTCTCGTGCACGAAGCGGATCAAGGGATAGAGCTGGTCGAAGGCCCAGTGGAACGGGTTCATCGCTGGCTTGCGCTGCGCGCGTTTTGCATTATAGCCACAACTGTATAACCGCATAACCGCCAGCCGCAGCGTCGCGCAAGATCTGCGGGGGCGCTGCTCCGAGGCGACCGGCTTGACCTGGCCGCGCCCGCGGCTATAATACCCTTACCCCCCAACGGGAGCGCCCGATGCCTGACCTGATCCTGCACAACGGCAAGCTGTGGACCCAGGACCCCCGCTTTCCCCACGCCACGGCGCTGGCTATCGGCCACGGCCGCATCCTGGCCGTGGGCAGCGACCACGAGATCTTGGCGCTGGCGGGGCCGCGCACCCGCACGGTGGACCTGGAGGGCCGCCGCGCGCTGCCGGGGCTGACCGACGCCCATTTCCACTTCCAGAGGTGGGCCCTGGGCCGGCAGCGCCTGGCGCTGTACGGCCTCGGCTCGCGAGAGGCGGTGCTGGACGCGCTGGGCCGCCGCGCGGAGGCCACGCCGCCCGGCCGCTGGATCGTCGGCCAGGGGTGGAACGAGACCGACTGGCCTGAGCCACGGCTGCTCACCCGCCACGACCTGGACGCAGTCGCGGCCGACCACCCGGTGCTGCTCTGGCGCAGCGACCTGCACCTGGCCGTGGCCAACACCATGGCCCTGCGCACCGCTGGCGTCGCCGCCGACACCCCCGACCCGGAGGCCGGCGTAGTGGACCGGGACGCGGCCGGCCAGCCCACCGGTGTGCTGCGGGACATGGCCATCGGCCTGGTGAGCAGCCATCTGCCCGAGCCGACGGCCGACGAGGTGGACGCAGCCATGCGCGACGCCATCGCCGAGGCCCACCGGCTCGGGCTCACCGGCGTGCACGACTTCCGCAGCGGCGGGCCGGAGGAGGGGCGCCAGGCGTGGCAGGCGTGGCAACGGCTGTGGGCGGCCGGCGAGCTCCGGCTGCGGGTGACAGCCATGATCAGCGGCGAGGCGCTAGACGCAGCCCTGGCCCTGGGCCTGCGCAGCGGCTTCGGCGACGACCGGCTGCGCATCGGCGGGGTGAAGTACTTCGCCGACGGCTCCCTCGGCGCGCGCACGGCTTGGATGCTGGAGCCCTACGCCGACAGCGGCAGCGGCCTCCCCGTCACACCCATGGCCGCACTGGCCGATGCCCTGGCGCGGGCGCACCCGGCGGGCCTGTCCCTGGCCGTCCACGCCATCGGCGACCGAGCCGTGCGCGAGCTGCTGGACGTCTTCGCCGAAGTCCTACCTCAACGGCCCATCGTCCGTTCCCTATCGCCCATTAACCATTGGCCATTGACCATTGACCATGGGCCATTGACCATTGACCATTCCCCTGTTCCTCACCGCATCGAGCACGTGCAGCACAGCACGCCGGAGGACCTGCGCCGGCTGGGGAGCCTGGGGCTAGTGGCCTCCGTGCAGCCTATCCACCTGGTGGACGACATGGCGCTGGTGGAACGGGCCCTAGGCCCGCGCGGGCGCTGGGCCTACGCGTTTCGCACCCTGCTGGACGGCGGCGCGGTGCTGGCCCTGGGCTCCGACTGCCCCGTGGCCTCGCCCAACCCCTTCTGGGGCATCCACGCCGCCGTGACCCGCCAGCGCCGCGACGGCACGCCGCCCGGCGGCTGGTATCCGGAGGAGCGGCTGACGGTGGCCGAGGCCGTGGCCGGCTACACCCTGGGCCCGGCCTACGCCGGCGGCCAGCTCGACCGCCTGGGCAGCCTCTCGCCCGGCAAGCTGGCCGACCTGGTAGTGCTCGATCGCGACCTCTTCGCCATCCCGCCGGCCGAGATCGCCGACACCCAGGTGGTCATGACCGTCTTCGACGGCGAGGTGATCTACAGCAACGGAGCGCTGGCATGAACCCCCACGAGTGGCTCGAGATGGCGCGCGACCCGCGCTTCATCCCCGGCATCTACAACTACTGCGACCGCTGGTGCGAGCGCTGCGCGTTCACCGACCGCTGCCTGAACTACGCCACCAGCGTGCAGCGCGGCCGGCCCTTCGACCAGAACTTCGACGAAGACGCAGAGCTCGACACCGAGGCCTTGGCCGAGGAGCTCACCGAGGTCTTCCAAGACACCATCGAGCTGATCCGCGCGGTGGCCGAGGAGGAAGGCATCGAGCTGGACACCGAGGCGCCGGAGGTGGAGGCCGAGATGGCTCGCGACCGGGAGGCGATGGAGCACGCCGAGGAGCACCCTCTGACCGAAGCGGCTAACCGTTACATCGCCCTGGTCCACGACTGGTTCGCCATGGGTCCACGGCGCTACCGTCGCGACCGGGACATGCTGGTGGAGGCCGCGCTGCCGGCCGGCGCCGACCCCGCGTCCGTACTGGACGCGCTGGAGGTGATCCGCTGGTACCAGTTCATGATCAGCGTCAAGATCCAGCGCGCGCTGAGCAGCCGGGAACGGGAGGCCGACGACCCGGAGTTCTGGGAGGAGATGCCCAAGGACTCCGACGGCACGGCCAAGGTAGCCCTGATCGCGCTGGACCGCTCCATCGGCGCCTGGGGCGCGCTGTTGCCCGCCTTTCCTCAGCGCCAGGCCGCCACCCTGGAGATCCTGGCCCTGCTCAGCCGCCTACGCAGCGACCTCGAGCAGGAGTTCCCCAACGCTTGGGCCTTCGTCCGGCCGGGGTTCGACGAGGTGGGTGATCGGTGAACGGCGCTCGGTGAACGGCGTCCGCCGGCCAGCTGCGCGGCCGACGGCATCGTCCACCGACCCCACCTCCTCGTTGCGCGCTCCACATGACTCGTCACGCCTCCCCCATGCCCCCCATTCGCCTGCTCCACCTGGCCGACATCCACATCGGCATGGAGAACTACGGCCGCCTGGACCCCCAGACGGGGCTCAACCAGCGGGTGATGGACTACCTGCGCCGGCTGAGCGACGCCGTGGACTACGCGCTGCACCACGAGATTGACGTGGTGATCTTCGCCGGCGACGCCTACAAGACGCGCGACCCCAACCCCACCTACCAGCGGGAGTTCGCCCGCCGCATGAAGCGGCTGGCCGACGCCGGCATCCCTGTGGTGATGCTGGTGGGCAACCACGACCTGCCCGCGGCGGCCCAGCGCGCCACCAGCATCAGCATCTTCAGCACCCTCTCGGTGCCCAACATGTACGTGGCGGAGCGGGAGAGCCTGCTGCAGATCACCTGTCGCCGGGGCCAGCCCCTCCAGGTCGCCACCGTCCCCTACCCGCTGAAGAGCAGCCTGCTCATGGACGACGCCGTTCGGGGCAAGTCCGCCGCCGAGACCGACCAGATGCTCGAGCAGATGTTGGTGGACAACATCCGCGCTCTGGCGGTGAACGCCCGCAAGCGCCCCGAGGTGCCGGCGGTGCTCACCGGCCACTTCAGCGTGCAGGAGGCCAGCCAGGGCAGCGAGCGCAACATCATGCTGGGCCGCGACGTGGCGGTGCCGCGCAGCGCCCTGGCCGATCCGGCCTGGGACTACGTGGCCCTGGGCCACATCCACAAACACCAGAGCCTCAACGGCGACGCCCATCCGCCGATCGTCTACAGCGGCAGCCTGGAACGCATAGACTTCGGCGAGGAGGGGGAGCCCAAGGGCTGGGTGGTAGCCACCATCGAGCGCGGCCACACCCGGTGGCAACACGTCAGCCACTATCGCCATCCCCCTCGGCCCTTTGTGACCATCCAGGTAGACCTGCGCCAGGAGGCCGGCGACCCCACGGCGGCGGTGCTTCAAGCCATTGCCCGCCATGACCTGAGGGACGCGGTGGTGCGGATGGTGCTGACCCTGCGCAGCGAGCAGGAGCCCCTGTTGCGGGAGCGGGAGATCCGCCAGGCGCTGCAGGCTGCCTACTACGTCGCCGGCGTTCGGCGGGAGGTGGAGCGCGCCGAGCGAGGCCGGCTCGGCGCAGTAGCTGTGGAGGCGCTGACGCCCCTGGAGCTGCTGGCGCGCTACTTCGAGCACAAAAACGTGCCGCCCGAGCGCCGCGCCGAGCTGCTCCAGGCGGCCGAGGACTTGCTGCGGGAGGCAGAGAGCTCCTGAGACCCCCGTCGGCGAGGGCGGCACCTTCGCCGCGCCGTGGGGCCTGCGTCCGGCCTGTCAAGGGGAAACCGGCCCGTCGGGTGCCAGTTCAGGCCTACCTCCAACCCGGTCCGCAGGCCACAGAGAACAACGCACTCCCCCCCTGCTACCGTCGTCCATCGCGCGCCGCGCAGCGCTCGTCACTTCGGCTTCCCAAACAGCTGCGGCACGTGGCAGTCACTGCTCTCGCGAAAATCCTCGATCTCCCAGTCGCTGTGGGCGTGGAGAGCCTTTTCCAGGTCTGCGGGGTTGGCGTCGGTCACCTTCACCGCCACCAGCTTGTGCTGGCCGTCCGGCTCGTTCAGGGTGGCCATGCTCACGATGCGGCCGTGGTTCTCGTAGATCACCTGGGCCAGGCGCAGCACCGCCCCCTGCATGCGCGGCATGCGGACGGCGATGCGGATCCCCGGCTCGCCGCCGGCCAGCATCTGGGTGAGGGTGCGGAAGATGTCGGTCTCGGTGATGATGCCGATGAGCTTGTCGCCCTCCATCACCGGCAGGCAGCCGATGCGATGCTGCACCATGATGCGCGCAGCGTCCTCGATGGGACAGTAAGCGCGCACGGTGTACACCGGGTGCGACATGATGTCAGCCACCTTCAGCTTGCTCAGGAGGTTGTGGATCTCCCAGATGCTCAAGGTCGTGGCCGGCGAGGGTTGCGCCGACAACAGGTCCTTCTCCACTACGATGCCGACCAGATGGCCGTGCTCGTCCACCACCGGCAATCGGCGAAAGCGCCTTTCCCGCATGATCTTGACCGCCTCGTGGTGAGAGGTGTTGGGGCTAATGGTCACAGGATTGGGGGTCATGAAGTCTCGAACGAGCATGGAAGAACCTCCTGCGAGAGATCGGGGCGGGGAACCCGTGCGCGGTTGTCGGCTCCATTATAGCGCACGCCGATGACTTAGCCAACTGGGATGGGCTGCCGGCTGGTCCGCTTCGGCAGGCCTTGTGACGCGTCGCGCAGTTGACAAATGTGCAAGCTTGTGGTAACAATGCCGCCGTCTCGCGGGCGGCGCGCAGCGCGCTCGAGGGCGTTCCCGGACCCGGACCCGGCCGTGTCTGCCTCGGCGACGTGTGGCCTGCCCTTCGTCTGACAGCATCATCTGCTGGTTCTCCAAGAGACCACGACCACTCACAATTGAATAGCCGGCCAAAGAAAGTGTCGGTGCATCCTGCTTCGAGGAGCACATCAGCGCATGACGCTCTCGAATCGCTCGACCGCTGCCGGGGCCACAGGAGCAGACACACAGACGGATGTGGCGATGTTGCGTGTCCAGGACGTGACCCTGTCCTTTGGAGGGGTGACCGCCCTGCTGGACGTCGGTTTCGAGGTGCGCCGTGGGGAGATCTTTGCCCTCATCGGCCCTAACGGCGCCGGCAAGACCAGCATGCTGAACTGCATCAGCGGTCTCTACCGGCCCCAGCAGGGCTCCATTCGCTTCACCGACGCCCAAGGCGCCTCTCACGAGCTCACCCGCCTCAAGCCCAGCCACATCGCGCGGCTCGGCATCGCCCGCACCTTCCAGAACATCGAGCTCTTTCGCCACATGAGCGTGCTGGACAACCTGATGTTGGGCCGTCACGTCCACATGCGGGGCAACGTGTTCACCTGCGGCCTCTACTGGGGCCGCCAACAGCAGGAGGAGATCGCCCACCGCGAGCGGGTGGAGGACATCATTGACTTCCTGGAGATCGAGAACATCCGCCACAAGCCGGTGGGCACCCTGGCCTACGGCCTGCAGAAACGGGTGGAGCTGGGCCGCGCCCTGGCCCTGGACCCCGCTCTGCTGCTGTTGGACGAGCCGATGGCCGGCATGAACGTGGAAGAGAAGGAGGACATGGCCCGCTTCATCCTGGATACCAACCAGGAGCGGGACGTGACCATCATCCTCATCGAGCACGACATGGGAGTGGTGATGGACATCTCCGACCGAGTGACGGTGCTCGATTTCGGCCGCAAGATCAGCGAGGGCCGGCCGGAGCAGGTGCGCAACGACCCCTTGGTCATCCAGGCTTACTTGGGCGAGGAGCAGTTCCAGCTGAGGTGGTAGCGAACGCCATGGAAGACACGCTGCCTAAGATCCTCCTAGCCAGCGCTCGCAAGTTTGGGAGCAAAGTCGCCCTCCGTGAGAAGGAGTTCGGCATCTGGCGCACTACCACTTGGGAGGAATTTCTGCATCGGGTGCGCAGCTTCTCCCTGGGCTTGATCAGCCTCGGGCTGCAGCCGGGGGACAAGATCGCCATCATCGGCGACAACCGGCCGGAGTGGGTGATCGCTGAGCTGGCCGCCCAGGCCGCCGGCGCGGTCTCCATGGGCATCTACCAGGACTCCATCGCCCACGAGGTGCAATACCTGGCCGACTTCTGCGACGCCAAGTTCATCGTGGCCGAGGACCAGGAACAGGTGGACAAGGTGCTGGAGGTGTGGGACCGCCTGCCTAAGGTGAGCCGCGTGATCTACTTCGACCCGCGCGGCATGCGCCACTACCGGGAGCCCTTCCTCTGCTACTTCCCCGAGGTGGAGGCCATGGGCCAGGACTACGGCCGGTCCCATCCGGACCTCTTCGAGCGCAACGTGGAACGCACCCAGCCCGGCGATGTGGCGATCCTGTCCACCACCTCCGGCACCACCGGCAAGCCCAAGCTGGCCATGCTCACCCACCACAACCTGATCAGCATGGGCCGGGCCATGATGCAGGTGGACCCCATGACGCCGGACGACGAGTACCTCTCCTTCCTGCCGCTGGCCTGGATCGGCGAGCAGATGATGGCCATCTCCTGCGGCCTCACCGTGGGCTTCACCCTCAACTTCCCCGAGGAACCGGAGACGGTGAAGGAGAACCTGCGAGAGATCGGCCCCCAGGTGATGTTCTCGCCCCCGCGCATCTGGGAGAACATGGTGTCCGAGGTGCAGGTGAAGATCGAGGACAGCACTCGCCTGAAGCGGGCCATGTACGACTGGGCCATGCGCGTGGGCTACGCCATGGCCGACGCCCGCTTTGCCAAGCAGACGCCGAGCGCAGCCCTGCGCTGGCAGTATCGCCTGGCCGACTGGGCGGTGCTCAGCCCCATCAAGGACAAGCTGGGCCTGCGGCGGCTGAAGCGCTGCTACACCGGGGGCGCCGCCCTGGGCCCCGATGTCTTCCGCTTCTTCCACGCGCTGGGCGTCAACCTGAAGCAGATCTACGGCCAGACCGAGATCTCCGGCATCTCCGTGCTGCACCGCGATGGGGACGTCAAGTTCCAGACCGTGGGCCTGCCGCTGCCCGGCACGGAGATCCGCCTGGCCGACAACGGCGAGATCCTGGCCCGCAGCCCGTCCGTCTTCGTCGGCTACTACAACAACCCCGAGGCCACCGCGGAGACGCTGCGCGACGGCTGGCTACACAGCGGCGACGCCGGCTACTTCGACGAGTCGGGGCACCTGATCGTCATTGACCGGGCCAAGGACGTGATGACCCTGAGCGACGGCACCCGCTTCAGCCCGCAGTTCATCGAGAACAAGCTCAAGTTCAGCCCCTACATCAAGGAAGCGGTGGTTTTCGGCGGCGACTACCCCTTCGTCGGCGCGTTCATCAATATTGACTACGCCAACGTGGGCAAGTGGGCCGAGAAGCGTCAGATCGCCTACACCACCTACACCGACCTGGCCCAGAAGCCACAGGTGTACAGCGTGGTCCGCGAGCACGTGGCCCGCACCAACCAGGACCTGCCGCCGGCGGCCCGTATCCGGCGCTTCCTGCTGCTGCACAAGGAGCTGGACGCGGACGACGCCGAGCTCACCCGCACCCGCAAGGTGCGCCGCGCCGCCATCGCCGAGCGCTATCGGGAGCTGGTGGCGGCTCTCTACAGCGGCCAGGACTCCGTCAACGTGGAGTCCACCATCACCTACCAGGACGGCCGCACTGCCACCATCCGCACCGCTCTGCGCATCGAGTCGCTGTAGGTCGGTGATCGGTGATCCCTGCAAGACGCAAGCCCTGGCCGTGATGACTTCAGCGGTCCAGCTATTGTTGAGCAACCGAGGCCCTCAGGAGTGAGCCATGGACAAGTTTCTTCAGCTTACCATCACCGGCCTGACCACGGGCATGGTGTACGCGCTGATCGCGCTGGGCTTTGTGATCATCTACAAGTCCAGCGACGTCATCAACTTCGCCCAGGGCGAGCTGATGGTGGTGGGCGCGTATCTGCTCTACGCCTTCATCGTTCAGTTCGGGCTGCCCGCCTCGCTGGCGATGGCGGCCACCCTGGGAGTAGCGGTGCTGTTGGGGGTTACCATCGAACGCCTGGTGCTGCGGCCCATGATCGGCGAGCCCATCATCTCCCTGATCATGGTGACCATCGGCCTGTCCAGCGTGCTCAAGGGGATGGTCAACGCCATCTGGGGGCCGGTGCCGCGGCCCTTCCCGGAGTTCATCCCGCGCGCCAACGTGGCCATCGGTCCGGCGGTGGTGCCGGCTGATCGGCTGATCGCCATCGCCATCGCCCTGTTCTTCCTGGTGCTGTTCACCCTGTTCTTCCGCTTCACCCGGGAGGGCATCGCCATGCGCGCCATCGCCGACGACCAACAGGCTGCCTTGAGCATGGGCATCAGCGTGAAGCGTGTCTTTGCGGTGGCCTGGGCCATTGCAGCCGTCTCCGCAGCGGTGGCCGGCGCCATCGTGGCCAACATCATCGGCGTGGGCGGCGAGATCGCCGGGCTGGGCCTACGGGTGTTCCCGGTGGTGATCCTGGGCGGCCTGGACTCGGTGCCAGGCGCGGTGATCGGCGGCCTGATCATCGGCCTGCTGGAAGCCTACACCGGCGGCTACATCGGCGAGGGGCTGAACCTGATCATCCCCTTCATCGTGCTCCTGCTGGTGTTGATGGTGCGGCCTTACGGCCTCTTTGGCAAGGTGATCATCGAGCGGGTGTAGGCCACCCGACGAGGAGGATCAGCGGTGGAGTCCGGCGTCTTTTTCACCACCTACAAGGCGGACATGGGGCTGCGCCGCAAGCCGGTGCACAAGGTGCGGCTGCTTGTCTTCGTCGCCTTTCTGATCATCTTCCCCTTCCTGGCGTCCCGCTACTGGCTGAACCTGGCCAACCAGATCGCCATCGCCACCATCAGCGCCATCGGGCTGAACATCCTGGTGGGCTACACGGGGCAGATCTCCCTGGGCCAGGGCGCGTTTATGGCCGTGGGCGCCTACAGCGCGGGCATCTTCGCAGCGCGCTTCGGCTTGCCCATCTACCTCAACGTCCCCTTGGCCTGTCTGATCACGGCGGCGGTAGGTGTCTTCTTCGGCTTGCCTTCCCTGCGCCTGAAGGGGCTCTACCTGGCCATGGCCACCTTGGCCGCGCAGGTGATCGTGGAGTGGATCATCACCCACTGGACCAGCCTGACCGGGGGCACCGAGGCGCTGGTGATGCCTGCCCCCACCCTCTTCGGCCAGCGGCTAAACACCGACTTCCGCTTCTACTGGATCGCGGTGAGCATGGCCCTGCTGACGGCCCTGTTTGCGGCCAACCTGTTCCGCTCCCGGGTGGGCCGGGCCTTCGTGGCCATTCGCGACCAGGACATCGCGGCCGAGGTGATCGGCGTGGACGTGTTTCGCTACAAGCTGCTGGCGTTCGCTATCTCCTCCTTCATCGCCGGCTTGGCGGGCGCGCTCCTGGCCAACTACCGCACCATCATCTCCTGGGAGCGCTTCACCATCGAGACCAGCATCTTCTACCTGGCGGTGATCATCATCGGCGGCCTGGGCACCATCAACGGCAGCTTCTTCGGCGCCGCCTTCATGACGCTGCTGCCGGCCTTCATCAACAATCTGGGCCGCGCGCTGCAGACCACGGCGCCGGCAGTGGCCGGGTTGCTGCCGGCGGTTCAGCAGGCGATCTTCGGCCTGGCCATTATCCTCTTCTTGGTGCTGGAGCCGGAGGGGCTGGCCAAGCTGTGGCGCAACGTGAAGGACTACTTCTACGTCTGGCCCTTTTCCTACTGAGACGATGCGCCCGTGGGGCGCACCGTACATACTTTTCGTCTGACGAAGGAGGAGCCTATGTCCCGCAAACTGGTCATCTTCGCTCTGTTGGTTGCGCTGTTGAGCCTCGCCGCCTGTGCCGGCGGCGGAGGCGGCGCAGGCGGCGCGCCGATCAAGGTCGGCGCGATCTTCGACCTGTCGGGCGCCACGGCCGACGTGGGCACCCCCTACGCCGAGGGCGTCCAGGGCTTCGTCAAGTGGGTGAACAGCAAGGGCGGCATCAAGGGCCGCCAGATCGAGCTGCTGTTCCAGGACTACAAGTACGAGGTGCCGGTGGCCGAGCAGCTCTACACCCAGTTCGTCGGGGAGGGCGCCATCGCCTTCATGGGCTGGGGCACGGGCGACACCGAAGCCCTGCGCGCGCGCATCGCGGAGGACAAGGTGCCTTTCATGTCCGCTTCCTACTCCCACGTGCTGGGCAACCCGGCCGAAGCGCCCTACAATTTCCTGGTGGGCACCAGCTACACCGACCAGCTCATCATCATCTGGAAGTGGATCCTGGAGGACTGGAAGGCCAAGGGTGGCAGCGGCGCGCCGGTGGTGGCCTACATGCACCATCCTAGCCCCTTCGGCCTCTCCCCGTGGCAGCAGGGCGGCGAGGAGTGGGCCAAGGCCAACGGCATCCAGGCCACGGCCTACGAGATGCCGCGCGGGGCCACCGACTACACCGCCGAGCTGACCCGCATCCGCGATTCGGGCGCCAAGTACGTGGTGTTCCAGACCGTGTCCAGCCCCGCGGCGCTGGCCCTCAAGAACGCCGCCAGCCTGGGCATGAGCAACGTCACCTTCATCTGCCTCAACTGGTGTGCCGACGAGCTGGCCGTGAAGCTGGCCGGCCCGGCCGCCGAGGGCCTGGTGGGCGCCATGCCATTCACCCCACCCACCGTGGACGTGCCCGGCATGAAGGACGCTGCCGAGTTCCTGAAGAGCCAGGGCACCTCGCTGCAGGACAAGGGCCTGCACTACATCCAGGGCTGGGCCACCATGGCGGTGATGGCCGAGGGCATCAAGCGGGTGCTGGACAGCGGCAAGGAGCTCAACGGCGAAAACCTGAAGGCTGCCTTGGAGGGCATGTCCAACTACAGCACCGGCGGCGTCACCGCGCCCATCACCTTCACGCCCACCGACCATCGCGGCTCCAAGGCGATGAAGCTCTTCCGGGTGAAGAACGGCCAGTGGGAGCAGCTCACCGACTTCCTGTCAGCCCAATAGCGGGCTGAGCCGGCGGAGGGGCGGGCGGAGTCAACGGCGCCTCCCCCGCCTCTCCCCCTTTCCGAAGTTCCTCCTTCCCTCTCCGTGCGGAGGTCGCCGTGCTGCAGCTCAACAACGTCGAGGTCATCTACAACGACGTGATCCTGGTGCTCAAGGGGCTGTCCATGGAGGTTAAGCAGGGACAGATTGTGGCCTTGCTGGGCGCCAACGGCGCCGGCAAGTCCACCACCCTGAAAGCCATCTCTGGCCTGCTCAAGCCCGACGACGGCGAGGTCACCGATGGCTCTATCCTGTTCATGGGCCAGCCGATCCACAACAAGGATGCGGAGGACATCGTGCGCGCGGGGATCTTCCAGGTGATGGAAGGGCGCCGCGTCTTCGAGCACCTCACCGTGGAGGAGAACCTGCAGGCCGGCGCCTACACCCGCCGCGACCGACGCAACATCGCCCGCGACATGGAGCGGGTGTACGACTACTTCCCGCGCATGGCGCAGCGCCGCCACCAGCAGGCCGGGTTCCTGTCCGGCGGCGAGCAACAGATGCTGGCCATCGGCCGCGCCCTGATGGCCCGCCCCAAGCTGATGCTGCTGGACGAGCCCTCCCTGGGCCTGGCGCCCCTGTTGGTGCGGGAGATCTTCGACATCATCAAGCGCATCAACGCCGAAGAGGGCACCACAATCCTGCTGGTGGAGCAGAACGCCACCCTGGCCCTGGGCATCGCCGACTACGGCTACATCATGGAGAACGGCCGCGTGGTGCTGGAGGGGACCGCCGAGCAGCTTGCTAACAACGAGGACGTCAAGGAGTTTTATCTGGGGCTCACCGAGGTGGGCAAGCGCAAGTCCTACCGCGAGGTCAAGCACTACAAGCGCCGCAAGCGGTGGTTGTCGTAAGAACACGAAGGCGCGAAGGGGCGCGAAGACACGAAGCGCGACAGCGCGAAGGTGCACTAAGGCGCGAAGGCACGAGGGTCAGGAGCGGTAGGTAGCCGCACAAAGCGAGAGTTCAGGCAGATGCCGCGCTTCGCCCGGTGATCCCGAAGGCGTCCCACCCACCTTCGGCGACCGATGCGTCTTCGTTCTACGCCCGTCCCAGAAGCTGCGAGGGCACGCCCGGCCATCGCTCCGGGCTCCATCGCCCGATGACGACCTGTTGAGGTGCACAACGAGCTCATGGCCCCGTCGTTCAACGCCCAAACCGGATCCTTTTACGCCCCCGACCTGGAGACTATGCCGCCGGAGGCGCGGCTGAGCTGGCTCAACGGCCGGCTGGCCCAGACGGTGGCCCACGCGTACGAACACGCGCCCGCCGTGCGCCGGATCTTCCAGCAGGCCGGCCTAACCCCTGCCGACGTCGCCACCGTGGCGGATCTGGACAGGGTGCCCGTTACCCGCAAGGACGACCTGGTGGAGCTGCAGCGCCGGGAGCCCCCGTTTGGCGGCTTCCTGGGAGTGCCACTGACCGCGGTCAAGCGCATCTACCAGTCCCCCGGCCCCTTGTACGAGCCGGAGGGGGATGAGCCGGACTACTGGCGATGGGCCCAGGCCTTGCACGCCGCCGGCTTTCGCCCCTCCGACATCGTGCAAAACACCGCGGCCTACACCATGACCCCCCTGGGCTTCATGCTGGACAACGGCCTGCGCGCCCTGGGCTGCACCGTGGTGCCGGCCGGCCCCGGCAACACCAAAGCGCAGATCCAGATGATCTGCGAGCTGGGGGTCACCGGCTACGTCGGCCTGCCCAGCTTTCTGATGCGGCTGATCGAGGAAGCGGAGAAGGACGGGGTGCGCTGGCAGCAGGACACGCAGCTGCGCAAGGCCTTTGTCATTGCCGAGCCCTTTCCGCCCTCCCTGCGTCGCGCCCTCGCGGAGCGGGGCATCCTGGCCCACGACGCCTACGGCACTGCGGAGACCGGCAACTTGGGCTTCGAGTGCGGCCACGGCCGCGGCTGGCACATCCCCTACGACGTGATCGTGCAGGTGGTGGACCTGAACAGCGGCCGCGCCCTGCCGGCAGGCGCCGAAGGGGAGATCGTGGTGACGCTGCTCACCCCAGTCTATCCCTTGATCCGCTTCGGCACCGGCGACCTGTCGGCGCTGGACGACTCGCCCTGCCCCTGCGGCCGCACCACCCCGCGGCTGGTGGGCTGGCTAGGCCGCGTGGGCCAGGCCGTCAAGGTGCGGGGGCTGTTCGTGCACCCGCGGCAGCTCAGCCAGGCCATCCAGCGCTTTCCGGGAGTGGCCCGCTTCCAAGCCGTGGTGGACCGCCCCAAGGCCATGGATCGGCTGACGGTGCGGGTGGAGCCCAACCCGGACGTGGACCTGAGCGGCCAGGCGGCGGCCATCGGCCAGGCGCTGCAGGAGACCATCAAGCTGCAGGCCGTAGTCGAGCTGGTGCCGCCGGGCACCCTCCCCGCCGACGCGCCCCTCCTGGACGACCGCCGCACCTGGGACTAACGTGCCCCCTCCCCCCTCCCCGCTCCCTGCTCTACGCTCCATGCTCATGCTCCCCCCTCCCCGCTCCCTACTCCACGCTCCCTGCTCCCCGCTCCCCGCTAATTTGACATGAGCCACGCCACCATCCTGGCTGTTTTCGCCCATCCCGACGACGAGGCCTTCGGCACCGGTGGCACCCTGGCCCGCTACGCGGCTGAGGGCTGCGACGTGTACCTGGTGACGGCCACCCGCGGGGAGGCGGGCCAAAGCGTGCGTCCGGACTTGGCCATCCCGGCCAGCCTGCCCGCTGTACGCGAGCAAGAGCTGCGCTGCGCCTGCGCCGCCTACGGCATCCATCCTCCCATCTTCCTGGACTACCTGGACGGCCATCTCACCATCGTGCCCCAGGGCCAGGCCGTGGGCAAGCTGGTGCGGATCGTCCGCCGGCTGCGGCCGCAGGTGTTGATCACCTTCGGCCCCGACGGCATCTACGGCCACTACGACCACCTGGCAGTGCACCGCTGGGCCACCGCCGCCTTCGACCTGGCCGCCGACCCCGACTGCTTCCCCGACCGCGACGCCTGCCAGCCCCACCAGATCAGCAAGCTGTACTACCGAGTGCTGACGGAGGAGATGCTGGCCAGCCGCGCCCAGGCGGGACAACGGCCGGCAGTGGTGATGGACGGCGTGCCCTTTCCCTTCGTCGGCTATCCGCAGAGCGCCATCACCACCGTTTTGGACGTGACCCCCTACCTGGAGGCCAAGCGCCGCGGCATCCTCTGCCACGCCACTCAGGTCAGCCCCGACAGCCGCTATGCGCAGCCCCTAGAGGCCATGGCCGGCGACCCCTGGTTCTGCCAGGAGACCTACATCCTGGCCCGCTCCACCCTCCCGCACGTGGAGGGGATCGAGACGGACCTGCTGGCGGGGCTGCGCTGACGACAAAGGCATCTCCCTCCCGACCGCCGCGCAAAAAAACGAGCGAGCCGCAGAGCAGCTCGCTCGTTGTGTTTAGCCGAGAGCGTGGCGGCCCGCAACAATCCTACATCTGAGCCGCAAAGATGGCCACCAGCGTCGCCGTGCAGCACACGGTCAACAGGCACAGCAGCAGCACGGCGCCCACCACCCACCAGACCGCGCTGCCGCCGCCGCTCGGCCCGCGCGTGCCCTGGCCAAAGGTCAGGCAGCCGCCGGGTGGCGGCGGAGGCGGTGGAGGCGGCGGAGGGGGTGGAGGGGGAGGAGGCTCCGGCGTCGGCTCCGGCGTGGGCTCAGGTGGCGGCGCGGGCGCAGCGTAGTTGTGCGCGGCCAGCGCGTCCCCGCGACCGGCGCCCTGGGTGTTCGGGTCCAGGCCCAGGTTCTTGGCCGTCGCCATCAGCCGCTCCTTCACCTGGGCCGGCCTGATGCCAGGATGCGCCTCCAGCAGCAGGGCCGCTACGCCGGCGGCGTGGGGCGTGGCCATGCTGGTGCCGCTGGCCGACGTGTAGAAGGCGTCCACCGGCCCGCCCATGCTGGTGCCGCGGGCGCGCGCCGCCACGATCGCGTAGCCGGGGAAGCACACGTCCGGCTTGACCCGGCCGTCCCGGGTCGGCCCGCGGGAGGAAAAGGTGGTCACCTGGTCCTGATCGTTGGTGGCGCCCACGGTGATCACCTGGCGCGCGCAGCCGGGGGAGCCCACCGTGGAGCGGCCCGGCCCGGCGTTGCCGGCCGCCACGCACACCACCACGCCCCGATCCACCGCCGCATCGCACATGACGGACAGAGCGTCGGTGCCGTCGCAGGAGCCGTCGGACCCGAGGGAGAGGTTGATCACCTGCGCGCCCTGCTGCACAGCCCAGTCCACGCCGGCCATCACCTGGCTGGTCATGCCGCCGCCGTCGTCCCGCAACACCTTGGCCACCAGGAGCTTCGCCTCCGGCGCCACGCCCATGTACTTGCCACCGGAGGCCGCGCCGCTGCCGGCGATGATGCTGGCCACGTGGGTGCCGTGGCCGTGGCCGTCCCTGGCGTCGGGCCGGGTGCCGGTGAAGTCCCGCGCGGCCACGATGCGGTCCACGAAGTCGGGATGGTCCGGGTCAATGCCCGTGTCCACCACGGCCACCTTGACGCCCTCCCCTTGGAAGCCCAGGTTCCACACCTGCGGCACATGGATGAGAGGCACCGACACGTCCAGCATGGTGTGCACCGGCAGGTCCTCCCACACCTGTTCCACCAGAGGATCCTCGGCCAGGTCGAGGATGGCCTCCGGCGTGGCCAACACCGCCTGAGCCGGGATCAGCTCGTAGCTGGGGCCCCAGGCCAGGCCGGCCACGTCCCGACGCTGAGAGAGGGTGCGCGCGCGGGCCTGCGCGCTCTTGAACTGCACGATCACCGGCACGGGCTGGTCCGACGGGACGGCTGCCAATCGCGAACGAAGCGCATTGTTCATCGTAGTCTCCTCGCAGGGACTTCAAGGGAAGGAACGGCGCCCGGCCGAGGGAGGGACCGACGGCAACGATCGCCGGGTGGAACCGCACGCCTTGGCCGCCAAAAGGCCATGAGGTGGCCTTGTCGTTCTGCGGTCGGTTCAATGAGTTGAACGGCGGTCGGCGCGCTTTTGCGGCTAGAGCGCGCGCACCGGGCGGTCCAGCTCCACCGCTGCCACCCAAGGCTGGTCGGCCAGCTTGGCCAGGGCCTCGACGGGGCCGGTGACCGCAAAGGAGGGGATGAGCTGCGTGCGCAGGCGCACCTGCAGGCCCAGCGTAGTCAGCGCCGCCTCGGTCTCGTCGTCCGCGCGCGCCACGCGCACGATGGCGTCCACCGGGGTTGGCTCCGGCGCCGGGGTGTTCAGCAGGGCGATCAGTGCAGGGTCAAGCTTGGCGGACATGGAAGAAGGGGCCGTAACCGTTTGGCCGCGAACCGCAAGCGGCGCGCGGCTCGGGATCGTTGCTCGTGGTAAGGCGTGGTCCATTGCGAAGTCGGCCGTCGAGGAGTTCGCACCCCTAGGTGCGAACCGGCGCACCGCAGACTGCGAAGTTCGCACCCCTAGGTGCGAACGAGCACCGAAGCATCCGCAGCCACCGAAGTTGCGGAGTTCGCACCCCTAGGTGCGAACGAGCATCCCTAGGTGCGAACCGGCGCCACAGAGCCGTGGAGTTAGCACACCCAGGTGCGAACGAACACGCCGACGCCAACCCACGACGCCGCTTGCCCGCGCGCGGCTGTTCCTATTGTAATCACCAATGCCCGCGTGTCAATCCGTTGCCCGCAGACCACGCCCAACCCGGCTTGTGTCGCCGCTCTGCGCGGATATCCAAACGACGCGGAAGCCCACCACCACAGCATGGGCCCATGAGCCGGCGCGACCCCGGCCCAGTCCCCTAGGCAGACCGACGCAGCTCCGCCTTCCTGCCATGGCCCGAGCGCAGTCACCGGCCTCGCGCCGGCACCAGCCCCTGGGCCATCAGAAAGTCGGCGATAGCCTCGCCTGCCAGCCGCTCCCCCGCCGGCGTCCAGTGGCCGTCGTGGGTCAGGTGGAGCGGCCGGCGGTCGGCCGCAGCCTGCCGGCGGAAGACCGGCAACAGGTCCAGGTAGGGGATGCCCGCGGCCTGGCTGATGGCCTCGATCACCCGGTTGGGCTGCTCCAGGTCCCAGGCCAGGGGCTGCATGGCCGGCGTCTCGGCCACCGTGCGCTGCCAGCGCTGCTCGTAGACCTGCTCCGGCGCCGTGAGCGCCACCACGGCGAACCCGGCGCCGTCCGCCGTTGCCTGTCGGTGCAGCTCGCGCACCAGCGCCTCGGCGAGGGCGAAGGCCTCTTGCCACTGGTCGGTCGGCGGCCGGCGGTAGACGCCGTAGGCCACGGGGTACACGTCGGGGGGCAGCGTCTTGGGGGCAAAGCGGGCCGGCAGCCAGCCGCTGCGGGCCAGCCGCGGGGAAGCCACCGCCAGCCGGGGGGCCAGGAAGCGGTAGAGGGCCGACAGGCCGTACAGCCGATCGGCCGTCGGCGTGACCAGGCCCTCGGCCGGCCGGCCGGCGGTCTGGTCCACCTCGGCCGGCGGCGGGGGCGCAGTGGCCGGGTCGAAGGGATGGTAGCGCAGCGTCAGCTCACCGCCCTCCAGGGCAAAGAAGGGCTTCTGCACGCGGCCCATGTTGGCCACCTCCAGCGCCTCCAAGTTGTTCTGGAAGTCGTTGCCGGGGAAGAAGGCCAGCACCACCAGGTCGGCCCCATAGGCGCGGCCGTAGCGGCGATACCACAGCAGCGCCTGGTCGGTGCCCCAGCCGCTGACGCCCGCCGGCACCACCTCGAAGCGCAGCCCGGGCCCCGCCGAGGCGTTCAGCGTGGCCTCCAGCACCTTGCCGAAGGTCTGCTCCAGGGGCACCCGCAGCCCCTCCACGTAGGAGTCGCCGAGGAGGAGGATGCGGAACACGCCGGGGGGCTTGGCGGCCGACGGCCGCTCCACGTCGCGCAGGCCGAGTCGGTTGATGGCCACGTCCACGTCGTACTCGTAGAAAGGGTTGAACCAGCGGCCCTGGGCGCCCGGCTGCAGCGACCAGCCCGTCTCCGGGTCGGGCACGCGCCAAAACCAGCCGGGGCTTTCGTTGGGCGGCGCCAGGCGCAGCACGCGCACGCCCAGCTCCAGCGCAGCCAGCGTCAAGCCCAAGCTCACCAGGGCCAGCGCCAACCCGGTCAGCAGGCGACGCAGCGGGGAAGCGGCAGCAGCAGGGGCAACTTCCATGGGCGCAGGGTCAGCTGGGGGCAACCGGGGGCAGTAGCAAACGGGCCACCGGGGCGCGGCCCCGGTGGCCCGGAGAGGGAAGGGGGAGGAACGGGGTTGCCAACTTATGCAAAGCTGGCAACCCCGACAGCGCTGACGGGTTAGAAGTCCATCCCGCCGCCGCCGCCCGGCACCGACGGGGTCTTCTCCTTCTCGGGGATGTCGGTGATCAGGGCCTCGGTGGTGAGGATCATGGCGGCGATGCTGGCCGCGTTCTCCAGGCCGCCGCGGGTCACCTTGGCGGGGTCAATGATGCCGGCCTCGACCATGTCCACGAACTCCTCGCGGATCACGTCGTAGCCGATGCGCGGGTTGTTGCGCTCCTTCTGCAGGCGGCGGACAGTCTCCACGGTGACCGCGCCGTCCTTGCCCGCGTTGGCCGCGATCTGGCGCATGGGCTCCTCCAGCGCGCGGCGCAGGATGCGAACACCGGTCAGCACGTCGCCCTCGGCCTCCGCCTCAGCCTTGTCCAAGGCCGCGATGGCGTTGAGCAGGGCCACGCCGCCGCCGGGCACGATGCCCTCCTCCACGGCCGCGCGGGTGGCGCTCAGGGCGTCCTCGACGCGGTGCTTCTTCTCCTTCAGCTCCACCTCGGTGGCGGCGCCGACGCGGATGATGGCCACGCCGCCGGCCAGCTTAGCCAGGCGCTCCTGCAGCTTCTCCTTGTCGTAGTCGCTGGTGCTGTTCTCGATCTCGACCTTGATCTGCTCGATGCGGGCCTTGATCTGGCGCTCGTCCCCGCGGCCGCCCACGATGGTGGTCTCGTCCTTGGTGGCCACCACCTTGTCCGCGCGGCCCAGGTCGCTGATCTGCGCGGTCTCCAGCTTGCGGCCCATCTCCTCGGTGATCACCTGGGCGCCGGTGAGAATGGCCATGTCCTGCAGCATGGCCTTGCGGCGATCGCCAAAGCCGGGGGCCTTGACGGCCAGGACGTTGAAGACGCCGCGCAGCTTGTTCAGCACCAGGGTGGCCAGGGCCTCGCTGTCCACGTCCTCCGCGATCACCACCAGGTCGCGCTTGCCCACCTGCACCAGCTTCTCCAGGATGGGCACGATGTCCGCCGCCGCGGAGATCTTCTTATCGGTGAGCAGGATGTAGGGATCCTCCAGCTCCGCCTCCATGCGCTCCGGGTTGGTGATGAAGTAGGGGGAGATGTAGCCGCGGTCGAACTGCATGCCCTCGACGTACTCGGTCTCGAAGGCCAGGCCGGTCTTGCTCTCCTCGACGGTGATGACGCCGTCCTTGCCCACCTTCTCCATCACGTCGGCGATCAGGTTGCCGATCTCCTGGTCCTGGGCGGAGATGGCAGCCACCGCAGCGATCTGCTCCTTGGTGTTGATCTCGATGGCCTGCTGGCGGATGGCCTCAGAGAGGACCCCAACGGCCTTCTCGATGCCCCGCTTCAGCAGCATGGGGTTGGCGCCGGCGGCCACGTTCTTCAGGCCCTCGTTGACGATGGTCTGGGCCAGGACCGTGGCGGTGGTGGTGCCGTCACCGGCGATGTCGTTGGTCTTGGTGGCGGCCTCCTTCAGGAGCTGGGCGCCCATGTTCTGATAGGGGTCCTGTAGCTCGATCTCCTTGGCCACCGTCACGCCGTCGTGGGTGATGGTGGGGGCGCCCCACTTCTTGTCCAGGGCTACGTTGCGGCCCTTGGGGCCGAGGGTCGTCTTCACAGCGTTAGCCAGGGTGTCCACGCCGATCTTGAGGTTGCGGCGCGCTTCCTCGGAAAAGACCAGTTGCTTAGCCATGTTGTCTGCTCACTCCTTTTTAGTCTAGACTGGATTGTCTACCCGGATGGGATGGCCGCTGTCGGCTAGCGGTTACCTCTCGATGATGGCCAGGATGTCGCTCTCGCGCAGGATCAGGTACTTCTGGCCGTCCATCTTGATCTCGGTGCCGGCGTACTTGGCGTACAGCACCCGATCGCCCACCTTGACGTCCATCTCCATGCGAGAGCCGTCGTCCTTGCGGGCGCCGGGCCCAACGGCCAGCACCTCGCCCTCCTGGGGCTTCTCCTTGGCGGTCTCCGGCAGGATGATGCCGGAAGCGGTCCTCTCCTCTTGCTCGATCGGCTTGACCAGCAGTCGGTCACCAAGCGGCTTCAGGGTCATGTATCTCCTTGCCTCCTTTTGCGCTTAGAAGTTGGATCAGGTGACGACGTTGCCACCGTGTGTTCGAGCCAAGATTTAGCACTCTCGTGGCGAGAGTGCTAACCGGGCGCTAGTTTACCTCAACTCCCCGAAACGCGCAAATTCGACAAGGGCGTTGTGCAAGAGGCCACAGAGGCCGGAGGCGAGGGCGGGTCCCACCACCGCAGCCCGCTGTCCGCTGCCTGCCGGCGCCTTCCCCCGCTCACGGCGGCTTCACGCCGCAGCGCCGCAGGCCGTCCAGGGCGGGCGCGGAGTCCGGCTCACGCTCCAGGGCCTTGAGCAGCCACGGCACCCCCGACTCGCAGTCCATCTGCTCCAGGTTCAAGTAGGAGAGGCCGATGATGTAATAGTTGATGGCGCCGTCGGCCCCCAGCTCAATGGCCTTCTGCATGTTCTCGATGGCCTCCTCGTAGGCCTGGCGCAGGTAGAGCCCCATGCCGAGCTGGGTGTACGCCTCCGGCATGTCGGGCTTGAGCTCCACCGCCTTGCGCAACTCCCGCAGGCCGAGCTGCTGCTCGCCACTCTGGAACAGGGTCTTGCCCAGCTCGAAGCGCAGCCAGGGGTCGTCGTTGGCGATCTCCAGCCCCTTGCGGAACGAGGCGATGGCGTTCTCGAAGTCCAGCAGTGCCCGGTGGTTACGGCCGATGGTCAGGTAGAGGAAGGGGTTCTTGGGGTTGAGCTCCAGGGCGCGGCGGTAGTACTCCAAGGCGTCCTTGTAGCGGCCCTGCACCTCCAGCGTATAGCCGCGCACCCGCAACACCTCCGCGTTGCGGTCGTCCAGCTGCAGCGCGGTCTGCGCGGTGATGCCTGCCTGGTACCAGCTGCCCAGGTCTGCCAGGGCCTCGGCCATGTAGGCGTGGGCGAGGGCGAGGGAAGGGTCTAGCTCCACAGCCAGCTGCGCCACCTCGTAGGCCTCGTCCGCGCGGCCCACCCAGTCCAGGGCCAGGGCCAGGTAGGCCTGGTTGAGCGCGCTCTCCGGGTTGATGGCCACTGCCTCCTCGGCCCACGGCAGCGCATCCTTGAACCGGTTGCTGTAGATCAACAGCAGCACCAGCTCCCGCCGCACCTCGTCGTTCTCCGGCTCCCGCTGCGCCACCACCGTGTAGGCCGCAATGGCCTCGGCGAACTTGCCGGCCTCTGCGTACTCCTGCCCCTCCACCAGGTACGACAGGGTGGTGCGGGTGGGAGTGGGCGCGGGCGTGGGGGTCTCGAAGGGATTGCGCAGCAGGTCGTAGCGCTGGTTGGCCACGTAGACCACGGCGGCCAAGGCCGCCACCGCCAGCATCAGCCGGGGCCAACGGGAGCGCCGACGGCGGATTGGGCGATCGCGCAGGTACATGGCTGCGGGGTTTCCTCACGCGTACGGCGCAGACAGGGGGGGCAGCCCCTGCCGCGCGATGCGGATACCCTCCACCAGGGCGGCATGGAACGCCGGCACGCCGTTGCTGGCCACCAGGTTGCGCACGCGCGGGTGCCAGGCCGCGCCGCTGTAGGTGGTGATGCGGCCGCCCGCCTCCTCGATCAGCACCTGGCCGGCGGCCGTGTCCCAGGGGTTCAGCCCCTTCTCCCAGAAGCCGTCCATGCGGCCGGAGGCCACCCAGGCCAGGTCCAGGGCCGCGGAGCCGCCGCGGCGCACCCCCCGCGTGCGGGTGACGAAGTAGCTGAACTCGGCCAAGTTGTTGTCGGGGTTGGTGGCCCGGTCGTACTGAAAGCCGGTGCCCAACAGGCTGCGCCCTAGCTCGGCGGTGGCCGACACCTGCAGGCGCTGGCCGTTGCACCAGGCGCCCTGCCCGCGCTGGGCCCAGAACAGCTCCTCCCGCAGCGGGTCGTAGGTGACGCCTAGCTGGACTGCGCCGTCCTGGAAGAAGGCCAGGGTGACGGAGAACACCGGGTAGCCGTGGGCGAAGTTCACGGTGCCGTCCAGGGGGTCTACCACCCAGGCCGGCCCCTGCGCCGGCAGCTCGCCCTGGGCCTCCTCGCTGAGCACGGCGTGGTCGGGGTAGTGCTGGCGCAGGCGGCCCAGGATCAACCGCTCGGAGGCCAGGTCGGCCTCGGTGACCAGGTCCACCGCGCTGCCTTTGCTGGTGACCTGGCGCGGGCGAAGGCGGTTGTACTCTCGCAGCAGCTCGCCGGCTTGCTTGGCTACCTCGATGGCAAACTCTAGAAGCGGCTGGATATCAGAGCGGTGTCTCATGGGGCAGTGGTAGGGGCGGGCCCGGCCGCTTGCTGCTGGCGCTGGGCCGCCTTCAGCGCTGTCAAGCATGGGGGCGGCACGTAGATGCTGCCCAGGGGCGCGCCGGCGTTGCCGTCGCCGTGGAAGTCGGAGCCGCCGGTGACCAGC
>JANWYQ010000160.1 GCA_025055015.1 Caldilineales bacterium | reverse complement strand
GCTATCTTGACGAAAGCGAGTTGCTCACCTACCGCCAACTGGGCAGTCGCTTACAAGGACACCCTGATCGGCGCAAGCTACCCGCCGTTCAAGTGACCACCGGCCATCTGGGACATGGGCTTTCCATTGGCGTGGGGATCGCATTAGGAGAGAAGCGCTCAGGTTCGGACAGGAAGGTCTACGTAGTGCTTGGTGATGGTGACTTGCACGAAGGACAGACTTGGGAGGCCATGATGGCTGCGGCACATTACCACCTAGACAACTTGGTGGCTCTGGTAGATCTCAATGCTCTTTCCCAGCATGGTCCGGTTTCTATGATTATGAATTTCGAGCCGCTTGCCGAAAAATGTAGCGCATTTGGCTGGCTAACCCAGGAGGTAGATGGCCACGACTATGCCCACATTCTTGCGGCGTTGAGTGCGACCCAAGCCAGTGACCGGCCTGTTGCGTTGCTCTGCCGCACGGTCAAAGGCAAAGGAGTTAGTTTCATGGAGGGTGACCCTTTGTGGCACTCGCGCGATTTGCCCTGGGCGTTGCTAGAGAAGGCGTTGTCTGAGTTGGAAAGCAAGGTATGAACGGATTGCGTGCTCCGCGCGAAACCCTGGGTGAGACTTTGGCGGCTGTAGCTGAGCAGGACGAGCGTTTAATGGTTCTAGATGCTGACTTGGGCCGATCTACCCGTTTAACCGTCTTTGAGGAGCGCTTTCCGAAGCGTTATATTCAGGTAGGTGTTGCCGAGCAGAATGCAGTGGGCATTGCTAGCGGACTGGTTTACGCCGGCTACCGACCGGTGTTTGTCAGTTTTACAATGTTCACGATCGGTCTTTGTTGGACACAGTTGCGCCAGGCGGCTTACGCCGGTCTGCCGATCAAGATCATCGGGACGCACCCGGGCTACGACATCGGTCCAGATGGGGGTACCCACCAGATGTTTGAAGACTTGGCGCTGGCACGTGTGATCCCGGAGCTGGACGTATTTTGCCCCAGCGACGTTGTCGAGACACGAGCTGCCCTATTAACTGCGCTTGCGTCGCCGCGCCTAACCTATGTGCGTGTGGGACGCCACCCAGTACCCGTCATTCATCGAGAGCCGCTCGATTTCCCCATTGGCAGAGCGGAGATTGTCTTGGACAAGGGACGAGATTATGTTTTGCTTGCCGATGGTTCGATGGTGTTCACCGCCTTGGAGGTTGCCGAGCAATTGGCAGCTGAGGGCCAGAGGGTAAGCGTGGTCAACGTACGCACAATCAAGCCTCTGGACGTCGAACTGATAAGTGAGCTCGGCCAGCAAGCACGCTTGATAGTGACTATCGAGAACCACAGTGTTTATGGGGGGTTAGGAGGCGCGGTGGCGGAGGTACTTGCCAGCGCAGCTTCCCACAGTGCCTTGCTGCGCATCGGCACGCTCGATCGCTTTGGCGAGTCGGCAACCACCGAGCAACTGCGGCAAGCCAACCGCCTGGACAAGAGCGGTGTTTTAGAACAAATTCGTAACCGCCTTCTGTGACCATGAGGGGATTGGAGTTGTCCATCACCACTGCATGGTGCAGCAGTGAGCGCCTTTTGTGCGCTTATAGCGCCATAAATCGCCAAAAAGACATTGGCCTCTCCATCTCGAGCAGGGGTCAATCAGCAACAGCTAATCGGTAGCCCGAGCGTCGAGCCGAGTCGTGTTTTTCCTACCATCAGCGCGGCGTCTGGGCCTTGAGGAAGTCAATCACGTCGGCGGCCAGGGAGAAGTCCAGCGCCTGGCGGGCCACCTCGCGGCTGGCCGCCAGCGACCACCGCCGGATGAGGTCCTTAATGGTGGGGATGGAGGAGGGAGCCATGCTGAACTCGTCCAGCTCCAGGCCCAGCAGCAGGGGCACGGCAGGGGGATCGCCGGCCAGCTCGCCGCACACCCCCACCCAGCGGCCGTGGGCGTGGGCGGCCCGGATGGTCATCTCGATCAGGCGCAACACCGCCGGGTGGTAGGGGCTGGCCAGCACTGACACCCGCTCGTTGGTGCGGTCCACGGCCAAGGTGTACTGGGTCAGGTCGTTGGTGCCGATGCTGAAGAAGTCCACCAGCGGGGCAAAGCGGTCCGCCAGCAGAGCAGCCGAGGGCACCTCCACCATGATGCCGAACTGCACCCGGTCCGGCAGGGGCTTGCCGCGGTGCGCCAGGCCCTCCTTGGCCTGCTCGAAGAGCTCCCGCGCCCGCTCCACCTCCGCCACCGACGAGACCATGGGCAGCATGATGCGCAGGTCCACCGGCTTGCCCTCCGCAAGCAGCTCGCCGGCCGCTTGGAGCAGCGCCGTGAACTGGTCCTCCAGCACGTCGGGCCGCTCGCGGATCATGCGGATGGCGCGCCAGCCCAGGAAGGGGTTGGGCTCGTGGCCGGTGCCCAGGTAGGGGACCTCCTTGTCGCCGCCCACGTCCAGAGTGCGCACCACCACCGGCCTTCCGCCCAGCACCTCGAAGATGCGGCGATAGGTGCGCACCTGCTCGGCCAGGGTGGGCATGGCGTTGCGCTGCAGGTAGAGGAACTCGGTGCGCAGCAGGCCTACGCCGTCTGCGCCGAAGCGTACCGCCTGCTCGGCGTCCTCCACGCTGCCGATGTTGGCCGCCACCTCCACCGGGTGGTCGCCGTCTCGGGGCGTGGCCGGCAGGTGCGCCTGGCCCAGCTCCACCCGCCGCTGCGCCTCCCACTGGTCCTTCTCCCGCCGCGCCAGCTCCAGCTCGTGCAGGGTGGGGCCGACGCTGAACACGCCGGTGCTGCCGTTGAGGATGCACAGGGTCTCGTTGCGGATGTCGGCCAGGTCCATGGCCACGCTGACCGCGGCCGGCACGCCCATGGCTCGGGCCAGGATAGCCGAGTGCGAGGTGGGCCCGCCCTTGGCCGTGACGATGCCCAAGATCTTCTCCCGGTCGAAGCGGATGGTGTCGGAAGGGGTGAGGTCCTCGGCCACCAGGATGACGGGCTCGGCCGCCTCGCCCACGTCCTCCTCCTCGCCCTCTAGGCACTTCAGCACCCGCTGGGCCACGTCGCGCAGGTCGGCCGCGCGCGCCTGGAAGTACTCCTCCTCCAGGCTCAGGAGCGCCTCGGCGAACTGCTCGAAGACGTGGTGCACGGCGGCCTTGGCGTTCCAGCGCTCCTCCAGCACCAACGCCTTGAGCCGGCCCAGCAGCTCCTCGTCGTCCAGGAAGAGGCGATGGGCCTCGAAGATGGCCGCCTCGTCCTCGCCGGCCACCTGGCGGGCGCGCGCCTCCAGGGCCACCAGCTGGGTGCGCGCCATCTCGATGGCGTCGGTGAGGTGCCGCCACTCAGCCCGGGGGTCTTCCACCCGGTGGTGGGTGACGGCGACCTGGCGCGGGCGGTAGACGAAGGCCGGGCCGATGGCGATGCCCGGCGAGGCAGGCAAGCCCTGGTAGCGTGGCATGGGAGGCTCCGCGGCTCAGTGGGCGGCGGCCGGCTCGCCGAAGTTGCTCTCGATGAGCGCCACCAGCGCGGCCAGGGCCTCCTCCGCCTGCTCTCCCTCGGTGACCAGCTCGATGGCGTCCCCCTGGTTGACGCCCAGGGTCAGCACGCTGAGGGGGCTCTTGGCGTTGGCCGGCGGCTTGTCGGAGTTGAGCTTGCGCACGGTAATCTTGCACGGGAAGCGGCCTGCCAGCTTGACGAACTGGGCGGCCGGTCGGGCGTGCAGGCCTGCGGCGTGGCGAACGGTCAGGGTGGCGTTGAAGGTCTCAGGCATGGGCTAGGGTGTGTTCTATGGAGTGAGTGCGTTTGCGGCGGTGCACGAAGTCGCGCAACGTAACGGTGTGCATCACCGCCCACGGCCGGGGACAGGGGTCTCAGCCGGTAGTGTAGCCCAAAAGGCGGTCCTGCTCCTGGCGGAGTTGGACAATGCGCTGCTTCGTGTTGAGCTCGATCTCGTCGTAGTGGATGGGCTGGTGCGCCACAATGGGCCGGGTGACCACCCCGCCCACCACCAGGCCCAAGGGAACCTCTTGGTTGGCGCGCGCCCGCTCGGCCCGTTCGATCATGCCGTAGACGGTGAAGCCGCCCAGCGCGTCGATGCGCTCGCCGGGGTGCAGGTCGCGCTTGGCATAGGCCACGGTCTCGGCCACCGGCGGCCGATGGGTGGCCAGGGTCTCCTCGCCGTCCAGCACCACTCGCGCGACCGTGAGAGGCGCCTCTAGGTTGGCCAGGTGGTAGGGCCGGTAGAGCACCCAGTAGTCGTGGCGGGGGTTGCCAAGCAGCCGCAGGTAGCGCAGGTCGCGGATCACCTTGGGCTGGTCGGTGGTGATGGTCACGAAGACGCCGGGCGCCACGTCGCCGATGGCGAAGTCCACGGCACGGACACCCTCGAAAACGCCTCCTGCTTCCTTGGGCACGAAGACCAGCGGCAGCTCCTGGACGGAGCAACGAGGCCCGCGGCCGCCGGTCACCTCCGGCGCGAAGCCCACGCCGTTGCCGATGGAGGTCATCTCCACCATGGTCTTGGTGCCGTCCACGAAGGAGGCCAACATCTTCGGGTTCATCTGCTGGCGGCGGGCTGCCTCCTCCAGCTGGGCGGGCGTGGCGCTGCGGTCCAAGGGGTTGTTCTTGCCCTTGCCCACGTACACCACCTCGAAGCCTAGCGCGTCGGCGAAGTCGTAGAGCTCCTTGATGGAGCCCGGCTCGTCGCCCGCCACCAGCGAGTATACCACGCCCCGCTGCGCCGCCAGGTGGGCCAGCGCGTAGCCCACGGTGGCGTCGGCTTCCACGTTCATGTTCACGATGTGCTTGCCGGCCTGGATGGCCGCGTAGCACACCTGCGCGCCCACCTCCGGCACGCCGGTGCATTCCAGCACCACGTCTAGCGCGCCGATCTGCACCAGGAAGTTGGCGTCGGTGGTGGCGATGCGCCGGCCTTGCTGGATGAGCTCGGCGGCCCGCTCCGGATGCTCGTCCAGAGAGACGATCTGGTCGGCCGGCACGCCGCTCTCGCGATACGCCTCGGCTGCGCGGCCGGGCACCACGTCGGCGGTGGCCACTACGCGCATCCCTTCCATCTTCTCGGTTTGACTGATGAAGCCCGCGCCCATCTGGCCGGCGCCCACCAGCCCCACTCGAATGGGGCCTTGGCTTTGGGCGCGGCGGCGCAGGCGCTCGCGTAGGGACATGAGAATGCCTTTCGGTTTCCGGGAAGCTTCACGCTGCCCGGAAGCTAACTTTCGCCATGGATCACCATCCGGCTTCCCGGCCCGATGGGTGGGAGAGGGCGAGCCTCGGCGCAGATGTCGCCGGGCATCTCCGGCGTGGCCTGGCCGTTGAACTTGATGACGAAATGGCCCAGGTTGCGCAGGTTCTGGTTCGCGACCTCTCCCACCGCCAGGATCGTGAAGCAATGGTCGTCTACGCAGAAGCGGTCGCCGGGTGCCACCTCGGCCACCAGCTGGCTGCCGTCGTGCAGGATGGCGAAGTCCTTGAGCTCCTCCGGGGCGTCCAGGCCGAAGAACACCAGGACGCCCGCCGCAATGAACTCATCCACCAGCGGTCCGACCTCGCGCACGGTAGCCGAGTACTTGATCATGGGCGTGTCCACCGGCGCTACTCGATCAGCTCGATGTCCTCCATCCGCACGCCGGACACGAAGTACTCCTCGGTGATGAAGCGCATCAGCGGGCCGGACGGGGAGGTGGGGTAGATGTCCACCGTGGGCACCTTCTTCATGGGGTACACGCCCACGCGCGCAGTGCCGCCGCAGTCAATGACGGCCACCGCGATCTGGTCGAAGTTGGCCTTGGACTTGAAGCCGTCGAAGGGACGGCCGCCGGTCAGCTCGGCGATGCGCTGGGCGATGGGGTGGATGCCGCCGCCGGTGACCGAGTAGATCAAGTCCCGGCCCGGCTTGGGCTCGATGATCAGGGGGCCTCCCCAGCCCTTGGGGCCGCGCTTGATTCGCACCTTTCGATATTTCTTCTCTTCTGACATAGTAGCGATCTCCTTTCGCAGGACCTGAGATAGACGAGCAAAGGCGGGCGAGGGACCGGGGGGTGGTCAGGCCCTCGCCCGCCGAGACGACTGATTAGAGACCGACGCTGAAGATCCAGGCGATGATGACGGCGATGGGGCCGGTGATCACCCGGGAGAAGAGCACCGCCGGCACGCCCACCTCCACCGTCTCCGGCTCAGCCTCGCCCAGGGCCAAGCCGACCGGGATGAAGTCGCAGCCCACCTGCGGGTTGATGGCGAAGAGGGCGGGCAGCGCGATGGGAGCGGGCAGGGCCTTGGAGGCGAACTGCGTGCCCAGCAGGGTGCCGATGATCTGGGCAACTACGGCGCCCGGCCCCAGCAGCGGCGACAACACCGGCAAGCCGATGATCAGCGACATGATGATCAGGCCGATGGGGTTGCTCGCCAGCGGCTGCAGCAGACGAGCCAGCCAGTCGCCGATGCCAGTGGCTAGGATGATGCCGATGATGAACGAGATGAACGCCATGAACGGCAGGATGTTCTTGATCACCTGGTCAATGGCTTCTCGTCCCGACTGATAGAGCACGCCGACAACCTTGCCGGCGCCGCGGCCAATGCGTTCGAGTAGCTTGGTGATGCCGCTCATCGTTTCCCTCCTCACGCTTCCTGCTGGCGGCGGGACCACAGGAAGCCGGTGATGCGCTCCGTCACGAGCCCGCGGATGAAGATCACGATCAAGCCGACAATGAAGTAACGCACGGCCAGCGCCGCCGTCTCCTGCGCGCCGTAGCCTGCGGTCACGCCGGTGGCGATGCCGGCCCATACGAACAACTCGCCGGGGTTGACGTGGGGGAAGAGGCCCAGCGGCGGGTGCACGAAGGACACCGCAGCATCGTAGAACGCCGGCTTGTAGCGCTCTGGCAGGAAGCGGCCCATGGTGTAGGCCATGGGGTTGGTCAGCACAAACACCGCCACCACCGGCAGGATCAGGTAGCGCAAGGGCGTGTAGCGGAAGCCCTCGCGGCCCGCCGCCTCGCCGATCTTATCTATGCGCTCCTGGCCGATCAGCGCGATCAATGCGTTGAAGGCGGTCAACAGGACGATCACCAGGGGAATGATCCCGGTGACCAGACCTACGAAGGTCTCGGCGCCCTTCTGGAAGAGGCCGATGAACCACACGGCTGCTTGAACCAGGAAATCCATTCCAGAACCTCCTTGGCAAGGGATTTAGAAATGTACACAATGCAGAACGACAGGTTGCTCTCCGAGCGAGCGCGTGCGGCCGCGGCTCGGCGCGCTGCGCACCTAGCCTAGGGCCGGTTCGACGGGGGAACTTTCCTCACCCGCATCGCTCACCTCCTTTCCCTTGTTTTGGAACTCGACGATGTGCTGCGCCGCGTTTTGGACGGCTGCCGCCAGCTTGCGGCCGATGTGGGGAGGCCAGGCCGCGTTCTCGTCCAACAGCTCCTCCACGGTTCTGCCCTGCAGACCCGGCACCGGACGGAGAACGGCCAGCACCGTCCACCCTGAGAGCTGTTCCAGGTGGCGCACCCGGTTGGTGGCGGGGTCCACCACCAGCACTGCGTACTGGCGGCGACGCCATGCGGAGCCGCTCATGCCGATGGAGACCAGGTTGCCGCCCCGCCGCAGCTCGCTGATGCGACGGTAGAAGCGGCGCATTTGGAAGTAGGAGAAGAAAAGCTGGAGCAGCCAGGCCGCAGCCAAGGCCAGCACGATGGTGGTAGCAGTGGCGTTCATTGCCGGTCCTCGCTACAACAGCATGACCTGGGGGTCCTCCAGCGCTCGCTTGAGGTCGGCCAGGAAGTAGGCGCCCACTGCGCCGTCCACAGCCCGATGGTCGGCGCACAGGGTCAGAGTTATCGTTGGACGCACCGCCACCGCGCCCTGCTCGTCGGCCGTCACCTCACGGCGCACCGCGCCGACGGCCAGGATGGCCACCTGCGGCGGGTTGATGATGGCGGTGAAGCGGTTGATGCCCAGCATGCCCAGGTTGCTGACCGTGAAGGTGCCGTCCTGCACGTCTTGCGGCGCCAGCTTGCCCTGTCGGGCGCGGCTCACCAGGTCCTCCACCTCCTGGGCGATCTGGAGCAGGCCCTTCTGCTCGGCGTTTCGCACCACCGGCACGATCAGTCCGTCGGGCAGAGCCACGGCGACGCCGACGTTGGCCGTGGGCAACAGCACAATGCGCTCGCCTTGGGCGTCGGACTGGAACCAGGCGTTGAGGCGGCGGTGGCGCTGCAGCGCCCAGGCGACGGCCTTGACCAGCACGGCAGTCAGGCTGACCTTGGCCTGGCCCTCGCTGCGCTGGGCGTTGGCCCGCTGGCGCAGGGCCTCGGCGTTGCTCACCTCGGCACTGACCTCCAGGTGGATGTGCGGCGCCTCTTGGGCGCTGCGCTGCAGGCGCTGGGCAATGGTGCGACGCATGCCCACCAACGGCACGACCTCGCCGCCCAGCGGCGCAAGGGGAGCCGTCGGCGCCGGCTGCGGGGCGGTTGGGGGCGGTGCGCTTGGGGCGGCCGCCGGTGGCACAGCGGGCGCGGGGGCAGGCGTCGGCGCTGCGGCCGGAGCCTGGGCTGCCTGTTGCTGGGCGAAGGCCCGCTCTACGTCTGCCGTCTGCACCCGGCCCTGAGGGCCTGTGCCCGTCACTTGGTGCAAAGGCACGCCGAGCTCTCGGGCTCGCCGGCGGGCGGCCGGCACCGCGCGCACCTTGCCCGCAGGGCTGCCCAAGGCCTCTTCCACGTCGCGGCGGGTGATGCGGCCGCCGGGGCCGGTGCCCTCCAAGGCTTGTAGGTCCAGGCCGGCGGCGCGAGCGATGCGCTCGGCCAGGGGGGTGGCCTTGACGGCGGGCTGGCCGTCGGGCTTCGACGTCGGGGCTGCGGCGGTGGGCGAGGGCTGGCTCACCTCGTGGCGCTCCAGGATGTAGGCAATGACCTCCGTAACCGGCACCACGTCGCCCGGCTTGTAGCGCAGACCGCTCAACACGCCGCTGGCCGGCGCCTCCACCTCCATGTTAACCTTGTCGGTGGTGACCTCGGCGATGGGGTCGCCCTTCTCTACCCAGTCGCCCTCCTGGCGCAGCCACGCCACGATCTCGGCCGTCTCCTGGGTGAAACCGAACTTGGGCAGGATCACCTCAATGGGCATGGGGCTCCTCACACCTTGAGCTGCGCCAGGGCGCGCGCCTCGGCCACGATGTTCTCCACCTGGGGCACGGCGTGGTACTCCAGGGTGCGGTTGTACGGGATGGGGATCTCTAGCCCGGCCAGGCGGCGGATGGGCGCCTCCAGGTAGTCGAAGGCGGCGCTTTCGGCGATGCGGGCGGCGACCTCGGCGCCAAAGCCGGACATCTTGACCGCCTCGTGGACAATCAACACCTTGCCGGTCTTGACCACGGAGTCCAGGATCGGCTCGTCGTCCAGGGGGCGCAGGGTGCGGGGGTCCACGATCTCCGCCTCGATGCCCTCCTTGGCCAGCTGCTCGGCGGCCTGCAGGCTGCGCTGTACCATGATGGAGGTGGCCACGATGGTCACGTCGCGGCCGGGGCGCACCACGTGGCTCTTGCCCAGGGGCACTCGGTACATCTCCTCCGGCACCGGGCCCTTGACCTTGTACAGCAGCTTGTGCTCCACGAAGATCACCGGGTTGTCGTCCTCGATGGAGGCGATCAGCAAGCCCTTGACGTCGTAGGGGGTGCTGGGCATGACCACCTTGAGGCCGGGCACGTGGACGAACCAGTTCTCCAGGCTCTCGGAGTGTTGAGCGGCTGCGCCGGTGCCGGAGCCGGCGGGCATGCGCAGCACGAAGGGCACCCGCGCCTTGCCGCCGAACATGAAGCGGATCTTGGCGGCCTGCAGCACTAGCTGCTCCATGCTCAGGGTCACGAAGTCCATGAACTGGATCTCGCCCACGGGCCGGAAGCCGGTGAGGGCCGCGCCGATGCAGGCGCCCACGATGCCCGCCTCGGAGATGGGCGTGTCAATCACCCGCAGGTCCCCGAACTGCTGGATCAGCCCGGCGGTGGCGCCGAACGCGCCGCCGTAGACGCCCAGGTCCTCGCCGATCAGGAAGACCGTGGGGTCTTGGCTCATCTTCTGGCTCAGGGCCTCGCGCACCGCCTCCACGTAGGTGATCTCACGCATAGACCCCCTCCAGGATGGTGCTCACGTCGGGCTCAGGGCTGGCGTTGGCGAAGGCCACGGCCTCCTCGATGCGGGCCCGGGCTTGGCGGGCCACCTCGTCCAGCTCGTCGTCCTCCATGTCCAGCAGCCGGGCCAGCCGGCGGATGGGGTCGCGGGCCTGCCACTCCTTGATCTCGTCGCGGGTGCGGTAGAGCTGGCGGTCGCTCTTGGAATGGCCGCGCCAGCGGTAGGTGATGGCCTCCACCAGCGTCGGCCCTTCGCCGCGACGGGCTCGCTGGGCGGCCTGGCGCACGGCGTCGTAGACGGCCAGCACGTCGTTGCCGTCCACGGTGACGCCGGGCATGCCGTAGGCCGCGGCGCGCAGGCTAATGGTGGGGATCTTGAAGGCCTTTTGCGCCGGCATGGACATGGCGTACTGGTTGTTCTCGCACAGGTAGACCACCGGCAGGTCCCAGATGCTGGCCATGTTCAGCGACTCGTTGAACGCGCCGGTGTTGGCGGCGCCATCGCCGAAGATGGTCAGGCACACCTGGTCGGTGCCGCGCATCTTGATGCTCAGCCCCACGCCCACGGAGATAGGCAGGCCGCCGCCCACGATGCCGTTGGCGCCCAGGTTGTTCTTTTCCACGTTGGCGATGTGCATGGAGCCCCCGCGGCCGCGGCAGTAGCCCGTCTCCTTGCCCAGGAACTCCGCCATCATCAGGTCCACATCGCTGCCCCAGGCTAGGCAGTGGCCGTGGCCGCGGTGATGGTTGAGCAGGTAGTCGCCCTCCCGCAGGGCCGAGGACGCGCCCACCGCCACTGCCTCCTGGCCGATGGAGAGGTGCATGGTGCCGTGCACCAGGCCGCGGGAGAACAGGTCCTCAGCCTTCTCCTCGAAGGCCCGGATCAGGCTCATGAGGGAGAGCCACCGGCGCAGGCGGTCCTTATCCAGCTCCGCCATCAGCAGCGTGTGGTCAGGCTGGTGTGTCTGGACGTGTAAAGAACCTAGAGCAAGGTCCATGGCTCAACGCTCGCTCTCCAGCTTGCGCAGGATGCGCAGGGCGGCCACCTCGTCGGTGACCAGGTGGTTGATGAAGCCGGCGCGGCTGGCGGCCAGGATGGGCAGCACCTTGGACTGGCCGCCGGCCACCCCGATGCGCACCGGGATGCGGCGCAGGTCGTCCGGTTCGATGCCGACGATGCAGCGGGTCAAGGGCGTGTCCACCAGGCAGCCCTCCTCGTCGAAGTGGATGGCGCACACGTCGCCCACCGCGCCTGCCTGGCGCAAGGACTCCAGCTGCTCGAAGTTTAAGT
This sequence comes from Caldilineales bacterium, assembly GCA_025055015.1. GTDB lineage: Bacteria > Chloroflexota > Anaerolineae > JAAEKA01 > JAAEKA01 > JANWYQ01. The sequence goes on along the minus strand of JANWYQ010000160.1, from coordinate 20,223 downwards.
AGCCGGCCCGCAGTAGGCTGGCGAACTCGTAGTCCACGGTGCCGACGCCCACCAGGGCCAGGTCAATCTGCTTGAAGTGCTGGGTAACCCGCTGGATGTGGGGGGCGCTGAGGAGGGAACGCTTGGTGGTCTCGCTGTCCACGATCAGGGGCAAGGGGACCGTGGCGTACTGAGCGCCCAGCAGGCGGGCCAGGCGACGGGCCAGCTCGGGGCCGTCAATGTCGGGGTTGGGGGTGCCCAGGGAGCCGATCATCTGCACCACCCGGACCCCCTCCAGCGCCTGCGAGCGGGCGGCGTTGACGGTTTCGTACAGGGCCGTGCCCCACGAAGTGCCGATGGTCATGTAGTCCTGCAGGTGCTCGGCCAGCAGAAGGGCGGCCATGGCGCCCAAACGGCGCAGCATCTCGTTGTGGGACAGCGCCCCCCGCTGCACCACCCGCACCTCCTCCAGGTGAAGGGCATCGGCCAACGCGGTCTCGAGCTCGCGCATTCGCTGCAGAGGGTAGTGGATGCGGATCTCGACGATGTTGTTCTCCCGCGCCTCCGTGATCATGCGCGAGACCATGGAGCGCGAGTAGCCGATGCGCTTGGCGATCTGACTTTGGGTCAGACCGTGCTCGTAGTACATCTCGGCAACGTGGGCGAGAAGCTCGATGCGCTCTGCGTCCATGGCCTCGGCTAACGGAGAAGAGGGAAGGGAGTGCGGCTGTCGTCCTTTCCGCAGCGCTGCGGAAGCGGGCGTTTATGCTGAGGTGCCCTTATTGTACGCACTTTGTAGGACCTGACAAGACATCCGTGAACTAAATTCACAGATGTGCACGGTCCCGTCGCCGAGTCTCCTGCGGCGGCGCGTCTTCCCCCAGGGCATACCAGGTCGCAGCGGAGGCAACAATTGCCCGAAGAGCTGTAGTGGCCCTTCGGACCGGGCGAGACTTTAAGTGGCGCGCACCTCTTGGTCAAGGGCGCCGATAGATGTCGTGGGTACCGATGTTGCGAAACACAAAGATAGTCTCCCCCGTGTCGAGATCCTCCTCGATATGAAAGGTAAAGACGTAGTGCAGGGTGATGTGGCCCTCCCAAATGCCCGGATGGCCCTGCATCTTCCGAATGCGCAGCGAAGGATGGAAGGGCGGATTTGCTGCACCTTCCTGAAAGCGTCGAAAGGCCTGGCGCGCTTGCTCCTTGATGTCGGCTGGAAGCGCAGCGTATGCCTCCCAGAAGGTCTGTGTTGCGCGAAATTTCATGACCGATCGAGGAACTCGATCATTTCGTCAATCGTATCGAAGGTTCTCACGCGGCCTTCCGCTATGGCCAGGTCCGCAGCGCGTTCCTTCGCCTGCCATTCAGGAGTCCAGAAGTAGGTTTGCTCTGCGGCCGTGCGCAGCGCCTCTAAAATAACTTCTTGCGCCGAAGCGCTTGACCCACTGCTGGCGATGAGCTTTGCCAGGGCGTCGCGCACCATCTCTGCCTGGTCGGGCGGGACAGCCACCACCAGCTGCGGCCGTCTGGCATCGGCCATGTCCAACTTTACCTCAGGCTCATAGCGATACGACATGGGCTTTCACTCCGCCTAACCGATCCAAGTCATAGCTTGATGGAAGGCCTCGTCGTTGGCTCGATTGTAAACCACCTTCGGCATGCCGGCAAATGGCCGGCGATCTCATCCCTTGATCACGTACCCCTTCCCCTCATGCCCTGCCAGGCGCACCAGCAGCTCCCCACGGGCGGAGAGCGTCCCTGCCGGCTCGCCGGTGACCAGGTCCACGGCTCGGCCGGCGGGCAGCTCGTCGCCCACGCCCAGCCCGATCCACTCCTCAACCGGCTCTGGGCCGAAGTTCATCGCCGTCACCTGCAGGCCGAGGTCCTCAGGGAGGCGATGGACCATCACCAGCAGCCCAGGGGCCTGCGTCTCCGGCACGGCCACCTGGTGCGCAGCGTAGAGGCGGTGGGCCTGCCGCGCCCGCAGCAGTGGCCTGAGCCGGCTCACGAAGGAGTCGGGCCGCTGAAGCTGGTCGGGCAGGGAGCCGTAGAGCGCCCGCGCCCGGGGCAGGCCCGCGGCCGACCGCTCTGCCGCCGGGTTGACGTCCATTAGGTCGTAGGCCCCCCGGTTGATCCAGCGGGTGTCGCCGTCGGCCAGCAACGGCGCCACCTGGTCCGGCCGCAGGGGCAGCGCGCCCACCAGGTCCCAGCCGGAGAGGGCGAACACCCCCGGCTGCAGCGCGTTGTACATGGCCATCAGCAGGTGCAGGCGCTGGATCTGCTGCGCCTGCTCGGCGGTCAAGTTCTCCAGGTCCCGGATGCCCAGGGCGGCGGCGGCCACGCTGGCCATGGTGCAGGCCACCCCGTTGGTGACGAAGGGCAGGTTGTAGGGCGCACTTGGCCCGCTGAGCCGCCGGTACATCACGTCGCGAATCTCCTCGCGCAGGGCCAGGCCCGTCAGCCGGCGGCCGCCCAGCTCGAAGACGTCTTGCGCGTGCAGGGTCCAGAAGTGCACCAGCTCCAGGGTCAGCTCGTCGTGGTTCTGGAGGGCGTGGATGAGGGACGCCGGGTCCACGGCCAGCCGGTGCATCTCGTGCAGCATCAGGCGCAGGAAGCCCGCGTCGCCGGTGACCAGCGCGTGGTGGTAGGCCGGCCGGGTGACGAAGTCGTAGGAGAGGTCGGCGCCCCCGCGGCTCATGGCCGCGATGTCGTCCACCGTTAGGTTGAGCTCCTGGAAGGTGAAGCCGCCCAGCTTGCGCACCATGCCCGCGATGAGCTGGTTGGCGGTCAGCGACAGGGGATGCCCCTCGGACCAGGCGGGCCCATCGGGCCGCGGCTCCACGCCCAGGAAGCCGTTAGCGTCCAGCCGCAGCCCGCGCGCGCCCAGCTCGGCCAGGGAGTGCAGCGCATCCCCCACCACCAGCCGCGCCGCGGCGAAGCTGGGGTCCAGCCAGTTCAGGCTGGGCTGGCCTTCCTTGAAGTAGTGCAGGTAGACCCACCGCCGCAGCCGGCCGTCCGCGCCCACCACCACGTCGGTGGCGCTCCAGTTGCTCTCCTTGACCCCCGGCTCGTAGAAGATGACCCGCTGCAGCTCGCCCACGATGTAGCCCCGGCGGCGCAGGGCCTCCACCGCGGCCGGCGACAGGTTGACCGAGTCGCGGCCCGGTGGCACCGGCGGCAGCAGCCCCCAGTCGGCCTCCGGAATCTCCACCATGTGATAGAGCCCGGGGTAGTCGGCGTAGGCCCGCTCGGCCAGGCGGAAGTCGGGTCCCTTGCCGGTGTGGGCGGGGATGATGTCGTCAATGGTCACCGCGCCCACGGCGGCTGCGGCCCGGCTCATGGCCCGGAACTCGTCGGCCGTGCCGAACTGCGGGTCAATGGCCAGGCCAATGCGGTCGAAGTGGCCGTCCACGGTGGGGGTGAACTCGCGGCCGCGCACGCCGCCGGCCTGCTTCATGGGACCGTTGTGGATGGCCTGGATGCCGATGTGGGCGAAGGTGCGCCAGAGCTCGGGGTCCCCCAAGGTGGCCAGCACCGACTGTCCCGGCCGGGTGACCACCGAGCCGGGGTAGGCGGTGAACCACACCGACGCGATGGCCGTGGCCGCGCGCGGCTGCGCCAGGGCGTAGGGGCGCTGCCACTGGACGGCCTGGCCGGCGTAGCGCGCTGCGATGGGCGCCACGGCGGCCAGCATGGAGCGCTCTCGCAGCCAGGCGATGTAGTCGTTGTCGAAAGCGGGGGTGGTCACCTTCTTCAGCCGTCCAGCCGTTGGCTCAGCAGCCGGCGCACCACGTCGGGGTTGGCCTTGCCGCGCGTCTCCCGCATCACCTGGCCCATGAACCACCCCAGCACGCTGGTCTTGCCCGCTCGATACTTGGCCACCTCGCCGGGGTTGGCCGCCAGCACCGCGTCCACCACCTGCGCCAGGCCGCTCTCGTCCGACACCTGGGCCAGGCCCTGGGCCTCTACGATGGCTGCGGCCGGCCGGCCGGTGGCCACCATCTCCTCCAGCACCCGCTTGCCGGTGTTGCGGTTGACCACGCCTGCGTCCACCAGCTTGATCAGCGCGGCCAGGTCGGCCGGGCCGATGGGCAGGCTGGCGATGTCGCCGCCCTCGGTCCGCTCGGCCTGGTCCTCCTCGTCGCCCTCCCCGCGCGCCTCGGCGCGGCCGCGCAGGATCGCGAACAGGGGGCCGGTGATCCAGTTGGCCACCTCGCGCGGGGGACCGCCGTAGGCCTGCACCGCCTGCTCGAACCAGTCGGCCACGGCCCGCTCGGCGGTGAGGATGCCGGCGTCGCGGGGGGTCAGGCCGTAGTCGGCGGTGAAGCGGGCGGCGCGGGCGTCGGGCAGCTCGGGCAGGGTGGCGGCCACCCGCTGGATCCACTCCGGGCTCAGCTCCAGGGGCGGCAGGTCGGGCTCGGGGAAATAGCGGTAGTCCTCGGAGCTCTCCTTGGTGCGCTGGAGCACGGTGCGGCGCCGGTTCTCGTCCCAGCCCATAGTCACCTGCTCCACCCGGCCCCCTGCCTCTAGCACGGCGGTCTGGCGTGCGATCTCGTAGGCGATGGAGTCGCGCACGGCCTTGAAGCTGTTCAAGTTCTTGATCTCTACCTTGACGCCGTACTCCCCGCGCGCGGCCTGCTCTGCGGTGCGGAGGCTCAGGTTGACCTCGCAGCGCATGGCGCCCTTCTCCATGTCGCCCGAGTTGACGCCTAGGGTGCGCAGGATGGTGCGCAGCTTGACCAGGTAGCGGTAGGCCTCTTCGGCGCTGGCCATGTCCGCCTCGGTGACGATCTCCAGCAGGGGCACGCCGGCGCGGTTCAGGTCAATCAGGCTGTGGCCGTCCACGTGCAGGGACTTGCCCGTGTCCTCCTCCAGGTGGGCGCGGCGGATGCCGATGCGCTTGGGCTGGCCGTCGTCGCCCACGATGGTCAGCCAGCCGTCTCGGCAGAGGGGCAGCTCGTACTGGCTGATCTGGTAGCCCTTGGGCAGGTCGGGGTAGTGGTAGTTCTTGCGCGCGAAGACGCTGAAGCGGGCGATGCGGCAGTTGAGGGCCAGGCCGGTGCGCACCGTCTGCTCCACGGCGTGGGCGTTGATCACCGGCAGCACGCCCGGCATGCCGAGGCACACCGGACAGACGTGGGTGTTGGGCGGCGCCTCCCAGTAGTCGGCGCTGCAGCCGCAGAACATCTTGCTGGCGGTCTGCAGCTGGGCATGGACCTCCATGCCGATGACGGGATAGTAGCGTTGAGGCATGGCGCAATCGGCGAACTGACGGCGCTATGGCTGCGGCTTGTCGCCGCCCTGGCCCTGGCCGCTGAAGAACTGGCCCAGGGCCTCCTCGAAGCGTCGGCGCTGACGCTCCCGCTCGCGCGCCAGGCGGGCCGCCAGCTCGTCGGTGTCGAGGGTCCGGCTGGACTCCTCCTGAACCTTGGCCCACGCGTCCGACAGCTTCTTAGGCCGGGTGCGGGACACCTGCAGCACGTTGCCGTCCCACAGGACGTGCACCTTCTCGCCGGGGAAGAAGGGCACTCCCTCTGGCAACTGCAGACGGCGCTCCTCGTCCACGGTCAGCACAAAGCGCAGCTCGGTCATCGGTACAGCCTCCTCAACCGTGGCGGCGCAGGAAGCGGTGCATCCGCTCCAGCGCCTGCTCGATCTTCTCTAAGGACGTGGCATAGGAACAGCGGACGAAGCCCTTGCCCGCCTCGCCGAAGGCGGAGCCGGGCACCACGGCCACCTTCTCCTCCTCCAGCAGGGTCCAGGCAAAGGTCTCCTCGTCCATGCCGCTGGCGGTGATGTTGGGGAAGGCATAGAACGCGCCCTGGGGCTCGAAACAGGTCAGACCAATGCTGTTCAGCCCGTCCACGATCAGCCGGCGGCGGCGGTCGTAGCTGGCCCGCATGGCCAACACCGCCTCCTCGGCGCGCGGGTCGGTGAGGGCCGCTAGGGCTGCGGCCTGGCCGGTGGTGGGCGCGGACATGATGGTGTACTGGTGGATCTTGCGCATGGCCCCCAGCAGATCGGGGGGTGCAGCGGCGTAGCCGATGCGCCAGCCGGTCATGGCGTAGTTCTTGCTCATGCCGCCCAGCAGGATGGTGCGGTCCTTCATGCCGGGCAGGCTGGAGAAGCAGACATGTTGGTGGTCGCCGTACACCAGCCGGTCGTAGATCTCGTCGGAGATCACCAACAGGTCGTGGCGCTCAGCCACCTGGGCGATCTCCAGCAGCCGCTGGCGGCTGAGCACTGCGCCGGTGGGGTTGTTGGGGTAGCCGATGAGCAGGGCCTTGGTGCGCGGGGTGACGGCGGCCTCGATCTCCGCCGCGGTGACCTGGAAGTCTTGCTCGAACCAGGTGGGCACCGGCGCAACCACGCCGCCGGCCAGGATCACCTCCGCCGGGTAGGCCACAAAGCTGGGCTGCGGCACGATCACCTCGTCGCCGGGGTCCAGGATGGCGTTGAGGGCCAGGTAGAGGGCCTCGCTGACCCCTACGGTGATCAGCAGCTCGTTGTCGGGGTTGTAGCTGACGCCATAGAGCTGCTCCAGCTTGGCGGCCAACGCCCGGCGTAGCTCGATGGTGCCGGAGTTGGAGGTGTACTTGGTCTCCCCGCGCTGCAGGCTGGCGATGCCGGCCTCCCGGATGACGTCGGGGGTGACGAAGTCGGGCTCGCCGATGCCCAGGCTGATGACCTCCGGCATGGAGGCGGCGATGTCGAAGAACTTGCGAATGCCGGAGGCAGGAACTTGTTCTACGCGTGCAGAGATACGACCCATGAACGTTACTCCTCGACCGGGGCGGCCTCCGTGCTTTCGGTGGCCGTCCACCGGTCCTGTTGCTCATCGAACTCCAGACGCAGGCGGGTGCCGTCGCTCAACACCACGGCGAAGGCCGGCCCGACAGGCGTGCGCCAGGCGGAAAGCACCTCGGTCACCGCCAGCCGCCGGCCCTGCCAGTGCACCGCCAGAGGGCGCTCGGCGTACCGCGCCCCGGAGTACACCTCCACCGCACACGTTGCGCCGTCCATCGTGTGCCTTTCACACCAGCACCTGGCAGTCGTCGCCCACATTCAGGCAGCCGGTGTAGCCCTTGATCTCCACTCGCTCGCCGATCAGCGATCCGTGCAGCTTGCTGTCCCGCACAATGCTGTCGGCCATGACGATGCTGTCCTGAACCTCGCTGTTCACCACGTAGCAGCGGCGCTTGATCACGGCGTGCGGCCCCACCGTGGAGTCCTCGATGACGCAGTCGTCGGAGAGGTAGACGGGGGGAATGATCTTGCTGTTGATGAGCCGGGCGAAGGTGATCTTGCTGTTGTCGCAGCCGTTTTCCAGCAGCCAGCGGTTGGTGGCCAGGTGGTACTGCGGCACGCCGCAGTCGTGCCACACCGTCATCCGCTCGGTCAGGAAGCGCGCGCCGCGGGCCAACATGATGTTGAACGCGTCGGCCAGGAAGAACTCGCCTTTGAGGGTGAGGCGCCGTGTCATCTGCTCCTCGATGGCGGCCAGCAGGTCGCCGCCCTCCCGCAGGAAGTAGACGCCCATGATGGCCAGGCGGTGCTCCGTGGTGGTGGGTTTCTCCACGCAGCGCTCCACAGTGCCGTCGGGCCGGGTGAAGGCGATGCCGAAGCGCCGGGGATCTTCCACTTCCCACACGCCCAGCACGCCGTCCGCGTCTGCCGCGGCCATGGCCTTCAGGTTGATGCGGGTGATGGTGTCGGCGAAGACGATGAAGCAAGGGCCGCTGACGTAGCGCCGCGCCAGCCAGATGGCGTGGCTCTGGCCGATGGGCTGGTCCTGCACCACGTAGCGAGTTCGATACTTGGAGTAGTTGGCCTCGACATAAGGCTTGATCTGGTCGCCCATCCAGCCGACGATGAAGATCACCTCGTCCAGCTCGATGTCGGCGAACTGGTCCAGCACATGGCCCAACACGGGCTTGCCGGCCACGTCAATCAGCACCTTGGGTCGCGACCAGGTGTGAGGCCTCATGCGGGTGCCCAGGCCGGCCACGGGGAGGATGAGTTTCACGGCAGGTCCTTTCTGGGCGTAGCGCGTGACACGCAACGAGTCACGAGTGATATATTGGAAGACTGGCGCGCTACGACTGGGAGGCTAAAATCGCTCACCGGCTGGGCAAAACGCTCACGACGATTTGCCAACCGTTCACGGCGACGGGACACGGATCAACCCGGATCGAGCGAGACCGGCGAGCACGCTGGCTGCGACTGCGCTCCTTTGTCTTCTCCACCGATCACTGATTACCGATCACCGATCACCGATCACTGATCACCGTTGACCGCTGATGGTTCACCGTTCACCGCCAACACCGGCCTGCGCTCGCGCCACGGGGTGGCCTGCTCGTAGGCGTAGGCGGCGCGCAAGATGGAGGCCTCGCCTAGGGCCGGGCCGATGAGCTGCAAGCCGATGGGCAGGCCCTGCTCGTCGAAGCCGCAGGGCACGCTGATGCCGCACACGCCGGCCAGGTTCACCGCCAGGGTGAACACGTCCGCCAGGTACATGCTCAGCGGGTCGCTCACCCGCTCGCCGATGGGGAAGGCCGTGGTGGGGCTCACCGGCGCAGCGATCACGTCCACCCGCTGGAAGGCGGCGTCGAAGTCCTGTTTCAGCAGGGTGCGCACCTGCTGCGCCTTCAGGTAGTAGGCGTCGTAGTAGCCGGCGCTGAGCGCGTAGGTGCCCAGCATGATCCGGCGCTTCACCTCCGGCCCGAAGCCGGACCCGCGGCTCAGCCGGAACACGTCCCACATGGTGCGGGCGTCGGGGTGTCGAAAGCCATAGCGCACGCCGTCGTAGCGGGCGAGGTTGGCGCTGGCCTCGGCCGGCGCAATCAGGTAGTACACCGGCAGCGCGTACGGGGTGTGCGGCAGACTGACCTCCACCACCTCGGCGCCCAGGTCGGCCAGGACGGCGATGGCCGCGCGCACCGCCTGCTCCACGGCGGGCTGCATCCCCTCGATGAAGTACTCGGCCGGCACCCCCACCCGCAGACCCCGCAGGTCGGCCGTCAGCGCGGCGGTGTAGTCGGGCACGGCCGCGGGCAGAGAGGTGGAGTCCTGGGGATCGTGGCCGGCGATCACCTGCAGCAGCAGCGCTGCGTCGGCCACGTCCTTAGTCAGGGGGCCGATCTGGTCCAGGCTGCTGGCGAAGGCGATGAGCCCGAAGCGGCTGACCCGGCCGTAGGAGGGCTTGAGGCCCACCACGCCGCACAGGGCGGCGGGCTGGCGCACGCTGCCGCCGGTGTCGGTGCCCAGGGCCGCCAGGCAGGCGTCGGCGGCCACCGCAGCTGCGCTGCCGCCGCTGGAGCCGCCCGGCACCCGGCTCAGGTCCCAGGGGTTGCGGGTGACCACGTAGGCGGAGTTCTCGGTGGACGAGCCCATGGCGAACTCGTCGGTGTTGGTCTTGCCCAAGATGACTGCGCCGGCCTGGCGCAGCTTGCGCACGGCCGTGGCCTCGTAGGGCGGCACGAAGTCCTCCAGGATGCGCGAGCCGGCGGTGGCAGGCATCCCCTCCACCAGGATCACGTCCTTAATGGCCAGGGGAACGCCCAGCAGCGGGGGCAGGGGAGTGTCCACGTCGGCCGCAGCCAGCGCGCGGTCGGCCACGGCCGCCTCCTCTAAAGCGCTCTCCGGCGCCAGGGTCAGATAGGCCTTGACCGCGTTGTCCACCGCGTAGATGCGGTCCAGCACTGCCTGGGTGAGCTCCACGGCGGAGATGGCGCGGCGGCGCAGCAGGTCGGCCGCCTGGCGAACGGTCAGTCGAAAGAGCTCGTCGGGCAAGGGTGGCTCCGTTTCAAGGGTCTCCACGAACGGCCAACAGGAGACAGCGCCGCAGCGTAGCCCGCCGGCCGCGCCGCGGCGCTGAGTCGTCTGCCGCTGCCGTCAATCCTCGCCGAAGACGGCGGGGACGCGGAAGTAGCCGTCCTCGCGGTCGGGCGCGTTGGCCAGCGCGTCCTCGGTGGAGAGGCCGGGCCGCACGGCGTCCTGCCGCATCACGGTGCGCAGGGGTAGCACGGTGGCCGTGGGCGGCACGGCGGACGTGTCCACCTGCTTCAAGGTCTCGAAGTAGTCCAGGATGGCGGAAAGCTGGCGGCGGTACTGCTCCACCTCCTCGGGGGTGAGGGCCAGCCTCGCCAGATGGGCAATGTGTTCGACGTCGGCGGTGGAGAGATGCATGGCTCCGATCACGGGTAGACCCCGCGCAGGATGATGGCCTCGGCGACGCGGCCGATGGCGACGGTGTAGGCCGCCATGCGCAGCGGGAGCTTGCGCGTCTCCGCCTCGTGCATGACCGCGTTGAAGCTGTCCACCATCAGCCGCTCCAGCTGTCGCTTGACATCCTGTTCGCTCCAGAAGAAGGACTGCAGGCTCTGCACCCACTCGAAGTAGGAGACGGTGACACCGCCGGCGTTGCACAGAATGTCGGGGATCACGAAAACGCCCTTGTCCTGCAGGATCTTGTCGGCGTTGGGGGTGGTGGGGCCGTTGGCGCCCTCGGCGATGATGCGCGCCTTGACCCGCGGCGCGTTCTCGCGGGTGATCTGGCCCTCCAGCGCGGCGGGGATCAGCACGTCGCAGGGCAGCTCTAGCAGCTCGGCGTTGGTGATGGCGTCCGCGCCGGGGAAGCCCACCACGGTGCGCGTCTCCTTGACGTAGCGCTCCAGGGCGGGGATGTCCAGGCCGTGGGGGTTGTAGATGCCGCCGCGGACGTCGCTAACCGCGATCACCTTGGCGCCCTGCAGGTGCATGTAGTGGGCGGCGAAGGAGCCCACGTTACCGAAGCCCTGCACGGCCACCGTGGCGCCCTGGATGGGCATGTTCAGGCGCTTCATGGCCTCGCGCGCCATGAACATCACGCCCAGGCCGGTGGCGTCGTAGCGGCCGTGGGAGCCGCCGATCTGCACCGGCTTGCCGGTGACCACGGCCGGCACCGAGTAGCCGCGGTGCATGGAGTAGGTGTCCATGATCCAGGCCATCACCTGAGGGTTGGTGCCCACGTCGGGCGCCGGGATGTCGCCCTCCGGGCTCATCAGGATGGAGATCTCGGTAGCGTAGCGACGGGTAAGGCGGCACAGCTCCTCGTCGGAGAGGGTGTAGGGGTCCACGATCACGCCGCCCTTGGCGCCGCCGTAGGGGAGGTTCATCAGCGCGCACTTCCAGGTCATCCACATGGCCAGCGCGCGGGTCTCCTCGAGGGTGACCTCAGGGTGATAGCGGATGCCCCCCTTGGTGGGGCCGCGCACCGTGGTGTGGTGCACGCGGAAGCCGGTGAACATGCGGATGTGGCCGTTGTCCATCCGCACGGGGAAGTTGACCGTGAGCTCCCGTTTGGGATAGCGCATGAACTCCACCACGTCGTCGGGAAGGTTCATCAGCGCCACGGCCTCGTCGTACTGGGCCAGTGCGACCTCGTAAGCGCTGCGCCTGATCTGTCCATCCATGATCGGGTTGCCTCCTCTGCGTCGAGTGGCCTGGGGCGCCGTTGACCACAGGCGTCGAGGCATTCTATTCCATCGGAAGGGGGGCGTCAAGTCTGTTGGCCGAAAGGGCGGCTACGAGGAAGAGCGAGCGCGCCAACGCTAAGGCGACCGAGCGCGGGGCTGGACCGGGAGCCGCCAGGAGTCGATGGGGCCGGCCAGGGTGGAGGCTCCTGGGCCGGTCTACGGCCAGCGGTTGGACGAGACAAGCAGGCGCCGACGGCAACAAGCTCTGCCGCCGGCGCCTGCCTTGCTCCTCGTGGTTCTAGCGCAGAGAAAGCGCCTCAGGCCGCAGCCCATCTGCGTCGGCTCGCCCAAAGGCGTCTCGTTCCCACGTGCGACCCCACAGGGTTCAACGGCGCGCCGCAGCGCCAAAAGCCCGCCGCTGCTACGTCCGCTGACCCTGCTGAGCCGCCAGCTTCTGCTTCTCCTCCTCGACCAGCACCCGGCGCAGGAACTTGCCCACCATGCTCTTGGGCAGCTCGCTGCGGAACTCCACCATGCTGGGCACCTTGTAGGCCGCCAGGTGCTGCCGGCAGAAGGCGATGATCTCGTCGGCCGTGGCGCTTTTGCCGGGCTTGAGCACCACGTAGGCCTTGACCGTTTCACCGCGCACGGGATGCGGCACGCCGGCCACCACCGCCTCCTGGACGGCCGGGTGCATGAACAGAACCTCCTCCACCTCCCGCGGGACGATGTTGTAGCCGCTGGCGATGATCAGGTCCTTCTTGCGGTCCACGATGTAGAAGTAGCCGTCCTCGTCCATCTTGGCGATGTCGCCGGTGTAGAGCCAGCCCTCGGCGTCCTTGACGTTGGCCGTCTCCTCCGGCTTGTTCCAGTAGCCGACCATCACCTGCGGCCCGCGGATGGCCAGCTCTCCCTCCTGGCCCACGCCAACCTCCACCGGCTTGCCGTCCGGCCCCGGCTCCAAGGAGACTAGCTTCGCCTCCACATCGGGCAGCGGAATGCCGATGGAGCCGGCTTTGCGCCGGCCGTAGATGGGGTTGCAGTGGGTGACAGGCGCAGCCTCGGTCAGGCCGTAGCCCTCTACCAGCCGGCCGCCGGTCAGCTCGCCGAAGCGCTCTTGCACCTCCATAGGCAGCGGCGCGGCGCCGCTGATGCAGGCCTTAACGCTGCGCAGGTCGTACTTGCTGACCTCCGGGTGGTTGATGATGCCGATGTACATGGCCGGCACGCCGGGGAAGATGCTGCAGCGCTCCCGCTGGATCTGGTTCATCACGTTGTCAATGGGCCTCGGGTTGGGCACCACGATCAGCTTGCCGCCGACGTACACGCACAGGGCCATGGCCACCGTCATGCCGAAGACGTGGAAGAAGGGGATGGCGCCCATGAAGATCTCGCGACCAGGCTCCAAGTCGGTGAGCCAGTGCGCGCACTGCAGGACGTTGGCCACCAGGTTGCGATGGCTCAGCATGGCGGCCTTGGGCACGCCGGTGGTGCCGCCGGTGTACTGGAAGAGCGCCACGTCCTCCGGCTTCACCTCCACCTTGGGCGGCGTGGCCGGAAATCGCTTCAGCAGCGAGGTCAGATGGTAGACCCCCTTGCCCTCCGGCACGTCCACCCACTGCCCCTCCTTCTGCTGCGCGCGGCGCACCAGCAGGCTGAAGGGCAGCCCGGTGAAGTCGTTGATGTGGCAGATCACCACCCGCTTGATCTGCGTCTTGTCCTGGATCTCCTTCAGCTTGGGGTAGAAGCTGTTGAGCAAGATGAGGGTCTCGGCGCCGGAGTCCACGAACTGGTGCTCCATCTCGCGCGGCGTGTAGATGGGGTTGGTGTTGACCACGATGGCGCCCAGCTTGAGGCAGGCGAAAAAGGCGATCACCGTGTGCGGCGAGTTGGGCAGCTGAATGGCCACCCGGTCCCCTTTGCGCACCCCCAGGTCGTGCAGCGCAGTGGCCAAGCGGTCCACCTTGTCCTTGAGCTCGGCGTAGGTCATCTCGGCGCCGATGATCTTTCCGCCGGGCAAGTAGCGCAGCACCATCTTGACCGCCGACTGCTTGGGGTACTTGGCCGCGCTGTCCTCCAGCATCTGATGGAGCGGTATCGGAGGATACTCCAGGCTGGCCGGCACCCCGTCCTCGTAGTGAGCAAGCCACGGCTTGTTCATAGACATTTCTCCTTGGTGTATACGGAACACAACGATGTGTCCGCAGGGTAACAGATGAAGTGACCAACGCTATTATACTGCCAGAGCAGAACTTGCGTCAATCGTCACAAGTGGCTTGTGCGCGCCCTCACGGAACTGGAACTGATTTGACTCGGTGTAGTCGGTGTGCTATAATCGGGTCGTGACGCATTGCGTCATAACCGCGAGACGTGCTGTTCAACGTCTGCGGGGCGGATGCTTCGCAGCGCTAGCTGCACGATCAGAACACGGAGGTACCCAATCATGGCTCAGGAGACAACTGCGGTTGAGAGCATGGCGGAGCGCGCTAAGAAGGCTGCTGCTGATGCGCAGGCCGTAGCTACCGACACGGCGAACACGATGACGGCGATGGTGCGCCGGGTGCTGCTGGCAGCCGTTGGCGCCGTCGTTGTTACCAAAGAGGAGATCGAGGACTTCGTTGACAAGCTGGTGGAGCGCGGCGAGATCGCCGAGCAGGAGGGCCGCAAGCTGGTCAGCGACGTGTTGGCTCGCCGGCGCAGCGAGACCGAGAAGGTGGCCGAGAAGGTGAGCGAGCGGGTCGGCGACGAGATCAGCAAGGCCGAGTCCCTCCTCGACGAGCGGATCGAGGGCATTCTGGCCCGCCTGAACGTGCCCACCCGCAGCGACATCGACGCGCTGAGCGAGAAGATCTCGGCTTTGGCCGCCAAGGTGGATGCGCTGAAGGGCAGCTAATAGCCTTGGTTCCCCTTACGGGAGGGCCTCATGAGCGCCGAAAGATGGTGAGTCGCCAGCACTCGCACTCTTTCGGCGCTTGTGCTTTCTAGACCGGTCGAGGAGCGAAGTCGGTGCTCAGCAAAGCGTCGTAGAGGCCCAAGAGCCGTCCGTTGACGCCGTCTCCCCCGGCGATAGGAGGCAGCTCAGCCGGCGGGGCTGCACGCGTGTGTACTGGACTTATTTGACACGCCGCGGTATAATCCCCTTCAGCAGAGGGAAGGTGTCACTATGGCCAAAGTTTTGATCAAGCGTTACCCCAACCGGAAGCTGTACAACACCCAGGCGAAGCGGTACATCACGCTGGACGACATCTCGGAGCTGATCCTGGAGGGGCACGACGTCGAGGTCAAGGACCACGAGACCGGCGAGGACCTGACGGGCGTGACCTTGTCGCAGATCATCTTCGAGCGCGAGAAGCGCGATGCGGGCTACCTGCCCAGCGCACTGCTAGCCAACCTGATCCGCACCGGCGGCGGCACCCTGGACTACATGCGGCGCTCCCTGCAGGCTTCCGTGGGCGCGCTGCGCTCGCTGGAAGCGGAGATAGACCAGCGCATCGAGGCTTTGGTGCGCCGGGGTGAGCTGGCCGCCGAGGACGCCGAGCAGCTGCGCGGGGAGATCAAGGGGCGTGCGGCGGGTCCTGCGCTGGCGCACCTGCTGGACCAGCGCATCGAGACCGCGCTGCACCGGTTGAACATCCCCTCGCGTGTGGACTTGCTCCGTCTGCAGCAGCAGCTCGACCAGTTGAGCGCGGCCATCGAGGAGCTTCTCCAGCAACAAGGCGACGGTCCTTCCCAGAACGGTGCGTAGGCAACGGCGCCCAGGCGGTCCGGCTGCGGCTCCGGGAGCCGGGTTGGCGGCGAGGCACGGGCTATGACCAGCTCCGCAACAGGCATGTACAGGGCCTCCAGCCAGCGCATGGGCCGCACGGCCCTGGTGTTGGCGGGCGGCGGCGTCAGCGGCGCCGTGTACGAGATCGGCGCGCTGCGCGCCATTGACGATTTGCTGGTCAACCGGACGGTCAACGACTTCGACATCTACGTGGGGACCAGCGCGGGCGCGCTGGTAAGCGCGTTCTTGGCCAACGGCGTGTCCTCGGTGGACCTGATGCGCGCCGTCAACGGCACCCATCCCCTGGTAAGCTTTCCCGAAGCCAAGCATCTCTTCCAGCTCAACGCCACCGAGCTGCTGCGCCGCAGCTTGGGGCTTCCTAAGCGCCTCTTCAGCACGGCGGTGGAGGCCCTGGCCAACCGAGGGCGCATCTCCGTCCTCGACCTGATCTTCAGCGGTTTGGGCGGCGCCCTTCCCTCTGGCATCTACGACCTGCGCGAGTACGGGGAGTGGCTGAAGCACGCGCTCCAGGTGACGGGGGGCAGCAATCGCTTCGACGAGCTTCCCAAGGAGCTCTACATCATCGCCACCCACCTGGGCAACGGCCAGCGCGCGGTGTTCAGCGCCGCCACGCCCGAGGTCACCATCTCGCAGGCGGTCATGGCCTCCTCGGCGGTCCCGGTGATCTACAAGCCGGTGCGCATCGGCGACGCGGAGTACGTGGACGGCGGTACCCGCGGCAACGCCAGCCTGGACCTGGCCATCGAGCACGGCGCCAAGCTGGTGGTGTGCATCAACTCCCTGGTCCCCTTCGACAGCGAGCAGTGGCAGCACCAGCAGAAGGGCCGCAAGCGACCGCGCTTCGTCAGCGAGCGGGGGTTGGAAGCGGTGAGCGCTCAAGTGACGCGGGTGCTGCTTCACTCCGGTTTGAAGTACCAGATCAAGCAGCTGCAGCGCCGGCATCCGGACGTGGACATCATCCTGATCGAGCCGCGGCCGGACGACCCGACGATGTTCTTTGCCAACATCATGCGCCTGCAGGACCGCATCGCCATCGCCGAGCACGGCTTCCGCTCGGTCAGCATTGACCTGGCCGGCAGCTACGACATCATCAAGGAGACCCTGGCGCGCTACGGCATCCAGATCTCCCGGCGCCTGGTGCGGGCCGACCTGGAGGCCATTCAGCGGTCGGGCCATGACCCCGCGGTGGTCCAGCGCATCCTCGAGCGCAGCCTGCGGGAGAACGGGCTTCGCTCGTTGCCCCCTGTGCCTGCCAACCCCTTTGTGCGGCTGGAGCGGGTGCTGGCCGACCTGGAGTCGCAGCTCGACCGGCAGATCGGCGGCAGCCGCTAGATCGTCTGCTCGCCTCCCCTCAAACCTCTCGACCCATCTCGTGCAACACCCGGGGGTAGATCGCCTCCACGTGCCGCAGCGGCTCGGCCAGCTGCAGCGCGCGGAAGATGTTGCCCGTGACCTTGATCTCCCCAGCCGCAAACGCGTCGCGAATGCGGCGGCGGCCCAGGAGCAGCTCGTGCAGCAGGTCCGACGTCAGGGTGATGTCCAGGTCGGCCCGCAACGGCTGTCGGCCGAACAGCACCCGCACCGGGTTGTGGCGGCCGTCCAGCACCATCTCGGCCACGGGGCTGGTGCTGCGGAAGCGAACCGTCATGTTGGCGCGCTTGAACGACTGCACAGCCGGCTCGTCCTGGGCCAGGGCATCGGCCATCCGCTGCATGACCGCATAGAAGTCCTCGGTGTCCGCAAAAACCGGCACGATCTCAGCTCCTTAGCCTAGAAACACCGACCGACGCCGGGCCAGCCGGTCCAGCAGCATCTGCTGGATAGCGCTGCGCACCTGCTCCGCCAGGCGGTTGACCACTACCGGGTTGGCGGCGGCCCGCTGGCCCGCCTGCTCGATGTGGATCGGGGCGCCGAAGTCAATGCTCCACTTGGTGGGCAGCGGGATCACCCCTAAAGGACCCAGCCAAGGGAAGGTCGGCGTGATGGGGAAGTAGGGAAACCCGAACAGCCGCGCCAGCAGGTGGGAGCGGCCGATCATGGGGTAGATCTCCTCTGCTCCCACCACGGCCACGGGCACGATGGGCACGCCTGCGGCCACGGCGATGCGGATGAAGCCTCCACGGCCGAAGCGCGCCAGCTGGTAGCGGTCTCGATACAGCTTGCCCACCCCTTTGTAGCCCTCCGGGAACACCACCACCAGCTCCCCCTGGCGCAGCAGGCGCAGGGCATTGAGAGGGCTAGCCTGGACCTGCCCCGTTCGCTGCAGCAAGATAGAAAGGAAGGGCAGCGTGGGGAACCAGTCGGCCACCAGCGTCCGGGCCAACCGCGGCGGCTGCATCTCGGTCAAGGTGGCCACCGCGATCATAGCGCCGTCGAAGGGCAGCACGCCGGAGTGGTTGCTCACCAACAGCGCCGGGCCCTCCTTGGGCACGTGTTCCAGGCCGGTGGTCTCCACCCGCCAGTAGTAGCGATAGAGGTACTTGCCCAGGGGCAGCACGGCGTTCAAAAACGCCATGTCCAGGCCGAAGTCGTCCAGCTCGTAGCGCCCCTCGGCCCGCCGGCGAGCCGCCTGGGCCTGGGCGCGGGCCAGGTAGGCCAAGACGTACCCCATGCCGCGCCACACGTTCGGGTCGGCGTACTGCGCCAGGGTCTGTCGCACGTCGGCCGGCAGGGCAGCCGACGACCGCCCCAGCCGGCGGCTCCAGCGCCGCGCCAGCTCCTCGGCGCGGCGGTCGTCAAGGCCCACGCGGTCGGACAGCAGGCGTCGAGCCTCCTCCGCAAACCGGGCCAGCAGCGCCCTGCCCTCCTCATGGGGCCGATGGCGCACAGCCGTCAGCCGGTCCTCCACGGGCAGGAACTCCCCGCCGGCCGGCTCGGCCGCAGCAGGCGGCATGGACCGACCGGCCGGCGCCGAGGCGCCCCCGAGGTCCACCACCTCCAGGCTGAAGCCGTTGGTCTCGCTCATGGCCGGTCACCTTCTAGGCCTGCCACCGGGATGTCCATTACCGTCTGCGCGCGCCGGCGGCGCTGTCGCAGGGCCTGGTCTAGGCCGTCGTCGGCGAAGCGCTGCGCCTCCGGCGACTGGCGAAAGCGGGCTGTGCGCTGAGCAGCCACGAAGCGCTCCACCGCCTGCACGGCGGAGTGCTGTGGACGCCAGCCAAGGACGTCCCCCAGGCGAGCGATGTCCGCTGTGCACGGGAAGCGCAGGTAAACCGGCTCCACCGGAAACCAGCTTAGCGCTCGTCGGCCGGCGCGCGTGGCCGACAACAGGGGCAGGCTCTGCAGGAACGGCCAGTGCACCACGGGCAGCAGGGGCCGCGCCGCAATGCTGGCCGCCTGGACCAGGGAGACCGCGCCCGGCGCCGCTGCGTTGAGCGGGCCGTCCAGGTAGCTGAGGGCAGCGTGCGCCAGCGCCTCCACCGCGTCCTCGTCGCTGATCACCTGGAGCAACGGGTCGAAGCCCAGCAGGCAGGGCACCACCGGTTGGGTCAGCAGGCGGCTTAGCGGCGTGACCAGGGATGGCCCCAGGACGTGAGCGAGGCGCACCACCGCCACGTGCAGCTCCGGGTACTCCTGGCGGAACTCCTGCAGCCACTGCTCAATCTCCAGGGCGTCCCGCAGGTAGCCATAAGTAGGCGTGGCCTTCAGGGGCCAGTCCTCCGGCAGGTACATGGGGTTGTCG
Organism: Caldilineales bacterium; assembly: GCA_025055015.1. GTDB lineage: Bacteria > Chloroflexota > Anaerolineae > JAAEKA01 > JAAEKA01 > JANWYQ01. The sequence goes on along the minus strand of JANWYQ010000160.1, from coordinate 1,319 downwards.
GGGCGAGCGCCGTAGAGCGCTGTGGTGCTGCGCAGCACCACGCGAGCCACGCCCGCCTCGGCGCATGCGCCGACCAGCTGCATGGTGCCCAGGACGTTGTTCTCGAAGTCCGCCTCGCGGCGCCACTGGCGCTCCACCGTGGCCAGGTGCACCACGGTGTCCACCCCCTCCGCGGCCAACAGCTCAGGCAGCAGGGGATTGCGCACGTCTGCCTTGATGAAGTCCAGGCCCTCCAGAGGCGGGTCGGGCGGCCGGCGGTCAATGCCCAGCAGCCGCACGGACGGCTCGCCCAGCAGCCGCTGGGCCAGCAGGCGGCCCCACTGGCCGCTGACGCCGGTGATCAACAGGGTGCGAGAGGGAAGCGCGCTCATAGGAGGACGGGCGCTGACGACTCTTCAGGCCGGGACAAACGGCACAGCGCCACTGAGGATTATACGGTCAGCCGCAAAGTTGGCAACTCCACGGCAGTCGCCCACTTTCAGGGTAAGGGCAAAAGAAGGTATCCTACTGCGCCGATGTTGACCGCGTGCTAAACTGACTCGCGCGACGAAAACTCAGCCAATTGACAGGGCAGCACGGCTGTGCTAGACTGCCCATGCGCAAGGCGATATTTTGCTGACGGCGAAACATCTATGGGACAGGGTTCCATGCGAAATGGCTTTCTTTACCTCTTTCTGTTGACCGTCCTGGCGGTCTTCCTGTTCTCCACCCTGCGCCAGGGGGGCGGCCAGACCTCGCTGCTGCCCATCAGCCAGGTGGCAGCGGACATCCAGGCCGGCAAGGTGGAGAAGATCGTGGAGAAGGACGGCGCGCTGGAGGTGCACTACCGCAGCGGCAGCGGCCAGCCCCCGGTGCAGCGATCCCGCATCGAGCCGGAGGGCGAGCTGGTGAAGACCCTCACGGCGCTAGGCGTCTCCCGCGAGGACCTGGCGGCGGTAACGTTGGAGTACAAGGGCGCAAGCCGCTGGGAGAGCTGGGCGCCCATCCTGGGCACCTTGCTGCCGGTGTTGCTGATTGGCCTGTTCTTCTTCTTCATCCTGCGCCAGGCCCAGGGCGCAGGCAACCAGGCCTTTGCCTTCGGCAAGAGCCGGGCGCGCATGTTCACCGGCGACAAGCCCACGGTGACCTTCGACGACGTGGCGGGCGCAGACGAGGCCAAGGAGGAGCTCAAGGAGATCGTGGAGTTCCTCAAGGAGCCGCAGAAGTTCGCGGCCCTGGGCGCGCGCATCCCCAAGGGAGTGCTGCTGGTGGGCCCGCCGGGCACCGGCAAGACCCTGATGGCCAAGGCGGTGTCGGGGGAGGCGGGGGTGCCCTTCTTC
>JANWYQ010000139.1 GCA_025055015.1 Caldilineales bacterium | reverse complement strand
CTTCCTGGTGCTCAGCGAGATGATCCCCGAGAGCCGCGCCACCGGCTCCCAGCGCCTGGCCAGCGCCGGCGCGGGCATGTTCGGCTTCCTGGCCATGATGCTGCTGCAGAACATCTTTGCGGTCTGAGCCGGCGGGCGTTAGCGTCCCCCTAGCCCCGACAGGGCGATCCCCTGCACGAACCACTTCTGGGCGACAACGTAGATAGCCAGGATCGGCAGCACTGCAATCACCGAGCCGGCCATCAGCAACCCCCACGCCGTGCTGTACTGGCCGACGAAGTAGGAGAGGCCCACGGGGATCGTGCGCATCTCCTCTGAGGTGGTGACCACCAGCGGCCACAGGAACTCGTTCCAGGTGTTCTGAAAGACGAAGATCGCCAGGGTGGCCAGCACCGGCCCGCTCAGCGGCACGATGATTTGCCACCAGATGCGCAGGCTGGAGGCGCCGTCCATGCGCGCGGCCTCATCCAGCTCGGCGGGGATGGTGCGGTAGTACTGGCGCAGCAGGAAGGTGCTGAACGCGCTGAACAGGCCGGGCACGACCAGCGCAGGATAGGTGTTGTACCAGCCCAGCCGGTTGATGATCAGGAAGTTGGGGATGAGGGTCACCGGGAAGGGGATCATCAAGGTGGCCAAGTAGAGCAGGAAGAGGGTCTCGCGGCCCTTGAAGCGCAGGCGAGCAAAGGCAAACGCGGCCAGGGACGAGATCAACACCTGCCCGGTGGTGACGCTTACCGCGACAAGGATGCTGTTCAGATAGTAGCGGCCGAAGGGGACCGCCTTGAACACCTGGAGGTAGTTGTCCAGGCTCATCTCCGCCAGCTGGAAGCGCCGCGCCATGAACGCCTCCGTGGGCACCAGCGACACCACCAGCATCACCACGAACGGTGCCACCATGATCGCGCTGCCCGCGATGAGCGCCGCGTGCAGGGCGACCTGCGCAGGCCGGCTCATACCCAAACGAGAGCGCTGTCGAGGGGTCTCTAGCATCCGCGGCCCTCACTCCGTCTCGTAGTACACCCACCGCCGCTGCAGGCGGTTCTGCACCAGCGTGAAGGCAAAGATGAAGAGGAACAGGAACCAGGCGATGGCCGAGGCCTTGTCCATGCGCGTGAAGCGGAAGGCGTTCTGGTAGATGTATTGCACCACGCTCATGGAGGAGTTGGCCGGGCCGCCGTTGGTCAGCACAAAGGGCTCGGTGAAGAGCTGGAACGCGCCGATGGTCTGCAGCACGAACAGGAAGAAGGTGGTGGCGCTGATCATGGGCACGGTGACGTGGCGGAAGCGCTGCCAGGCGTTGGCGCCGTCGCTGCTGGCTGCGTCGTACAGCTCCTGCGGCACCGCTTGCAGCGCGGCCAGGTAGACCACCATGGTGAATCCCGTGTTCTTCCACAGGGTCAGCATGACCACGGCCCACTTGGAGTAGGTGCTGCTGCCCAGCCAGTTGGGCAGCTTGACCGTGGCGCCGAACAGGGCGGCCACGTCGGCGATCAGGGAGTTCACCGGGCCGTTGGTGCTGAACAGCAGGCGAAACACGATCGCGCCGGCCACGATGGTGGTCACCACCGGCATGAAGTAGATCAAGCGGTAGACGACGGTGCCGCGGCCGGCCTGGTTCAGGGCCACGGCCATGGCCAGGCCCAAGGCCAGCTGCGCCGGCACGATGGTCACGATGTAGAAGGCCGTGTTGCGGAAGGTCTGCCAGAACACAGGGTCGCGCCACACGGCCCGGTAGTTAGCGAGGCCTACCCATCCCTTAGGGCCGGCTAGCCCCCAGTCCTGGAAGCTGATGCCCAGGGACAGCACCACTGCCAGCACCACGAAGACCAGCAGGCCGAGAAAGCTGGGCAACAGGAACAGGTACGCCTCCCACTGCTGGTCGGGCTGCCAGCGGAAGAGGCTGCGGCGCTCTCTGATGGGCGAGGGAGCCTGAAGCGTGTCGCGCGGGTGCATGGAGCGGCCGTTGACGGGGGGAGGGAGACAGGCAGACAAGAGGCGGGCGCGCCGGCTACGCACCTACGCGCCGCCCCTCGTCTACCTATCTCCGCTTGCCCTTGTTTCCTTGCTTTGCCCGGTTTCCTTCCCCCTTACTTGGGATACCCGTGGTCCTTCAGGAACTGGTTCACCTGTTCGCAGACCTGCGGCAGGATGTCGGCGGCCTGCGCCTCACCGGCCCAGATCCGCTGCAGCGCCGGGCCGATGATGGAGCTGTCCAGCTCGTCCCACTCGGGGAAGTAGCCGAAGGCGCCCACGCCGGAGGCCGCCGCCTCGTCTATGATCGCCTGCTTGTTAGCCGGCGGCTGGTCGGTCTTGAACACCGGTGAGTTGGCCACCGACTGCAGCGCGGGGAAAATCTCGCCGCGCTGGGTGTAGATCTTCTGGCCGCCGTCGGCGCTCTGCAGCCACTGCAGGAAGGTCCAGGCAGCCTCCTTGTTGTCGCTGCCGCTGCTCATCACCCACGCCGCGCCGCCCGCCGGGTTCCAGCGCTTGCCGCCCTTGGGGATCGGCACGACGCTGACGTCGTAGTTCATGCCCGCGGCGTTGAAGGCCGACACGCGGCTGGTGTTCTGCAGGATCATGGCCGCCTGGCCGCTCTGGAAGACCGCCGCGTCGCCGCCGGCCTGGGCCAGGTCCGCGTCGCGCATGGCGTAGCCCTTGGCCATCATGTCGGCGAAGAACTGGATCGCCTGGATGGAGGCCGGCTCGGCCAGCATGCACTTGGAGGGGTTGCGGTAGTCGTCCAGGATGGCCCCGCCGTTCTGGTTCACCCACTTGGCGTACTTGCCGCCCTCGGCCGCCAGGGCATAGCGGGTCACGTTGCCGCTGGCGTCCTTCACCGTCAGCTTCTCTGCCGCGGCCAGCAGGTCGTCCCAGGTCCAGTTGGGGTTGGGGTACTCAACCCCGGCGGCGTCGAACAGGTCCTTGTTGTAGTACAGGACGTTGACCTCGATGTCGCGCGGGAGCCCGTACACGCTGCCCTGGTACATGGCCGACTCCAGCAGGCCGGGCCAGTAGTCGTTTAGGTTGTAGCCGGACTTTTGGATGTAGGGATCGAGGTTCTCCAGCACGCCCTCGGCCGCGTACTTGGGCGTGGGCCAGAGGAAGGCGACGTCGGGGATCGTCTTGCTGTCGCCGCTGGCCCACAGCGCCTGGATCTTGGTGAAGTACTCGCTCCAGGGCTGGTTCCATGTCTCAATTTTGATCTCCGGATGTAGCGCCATGAAGGCGTCGGCCACCAGCTTGTGGCTGGCTGCCTCCTCCGGGCTGCCCCAGAAGGCCCAGGTGATAGTGACCGGCTGGGCTGCCGGCGCGGGCGCGGGCTGCTCGGCGGCCGGTGGCTGTGCCGGCACGGGAGTGAGGGGCGGCGCGCAGGCGCTGATCGCCAGCACAACGATGACCAGCCAGCTGGTCGCCAGGACGAAGGTTCGGTTAGGCATACGCGTTCCTCCTTTGAAACGGTCTACCAAGAGGCGCCACGCCGGATCAGGGCGCAGCATTCGGACGTAGGGGAAGGTGAACGGTGAACGGTAGACGGTGAACGGTAAACGGTGAACGGTAAACGGTGAACGGTAAACGGTGGACGGTGAAGTGGGTGTTTGAGCGGCGGGCAGGAACTTTCGTTGGCCGTTAACCATTAACCATTGACCATTGACCATTGACCATTGGCCATTAGCCATTGCCCACCGGTCCGCCGCCGGGATGGTCGTACGGCTCGTTGACCTCGGCGGCGCGCGCGGCCGCGGGCTTGGCCGCCAGCAGCTCGTCGAACAAGGGCAGCTTGCCGGTGCGCACGGCGTGCTCGGCGTAGAGGAACATGGCGGCCGACCAGCCCTGCTGCGCGTAGCCCATGGGGTGGCCGCTCTCGCCGTGCATCCACTCGTTGAACTCCCACTCGTGCTCCATGCCCTGGCGGTTGGCGTCGGCCAGGGACACCAGCAGCCGCTCGGCCTCGCGCTGCCAGCCGTAGCGCACCAGCGCGGCCACGTGAAAGCCGCCGATCATGGGCCAGATGCCGCCGTTGTGGTACTGGTGGGGCAGGTTCAGCGTGCGGCTGCGGTAGTACTCGCGCCAGTTGCTCTCGCCGGGGTAGATGGGCGGGTGGATGGCCTTGGTGGGGTAGGGCTCGGCCATGCCCACCTGGTGCATGTAGCGCAGGATGTGGTGGCTGCGGTGGCGGTCGGCGATGCCGGTCAGGATGGCCAGCAGGTTGCCCAGGCTGTCGCACCAGTCGCCGTACTCGCGGAAGGCCACCCAAGGCAGGTAGAAGGGCCGGCTGGAGATGGTGCCCACGTTGTGGTAGAGCATGAACCACTCCAAGCGGATGGCCTTCAGCTTCTCCAGGTGCTCGGCGAAGTGCTCGGCCACCCAGCAGCGATCCACCCACATCAGCAGGTTGATGCGCTCGTGGATGCCGTCGGCGTCTACCTCGGGCCAGTGGCAGGCGCAGCGGTCCGCCAACCGCTGTGCCAACTCCTGATAGGCCAGGGTGGCGGCGTAGTAGAGCACGTTGTCGTACAGCACGTTGTAGCGCACGGCCAGCAGGTCCATCCAGTTGCCGGCCTCCGGCACCTCGATCAGGCCGCACTCGTTCATGTCCTGGTACTCCAGCCACACCATGGCCCGCTCGATGCTCGGCCAGTGGCGCTCCAGGAAGTCCGCGTCCCCGGTGAGCTGGAAGTGCAGGTAGTGGCCCAGCACGTACCACAGGTTCGAGTCGGCCGCGCCGGCGTTCTCTGTGCTGACGTAGCCCGTGTCGGGGTTGACGTTCAGGGGGATCATGCCCCGCCGCGACTGGTACGCGGCCAGGGTCTCCAGCGAGGCCCGGCCGGCGGCGATGAGCGTCGGGTCGCCCGTGGCCGCCGCGCCCAGGAAGATCACCATGCTGTCGCGCGCCCAGATCTGTGGGTAGCCGGCGGGCAGCGCCGAGGCCCGAAAGCCGCGTGGGGTGGCGCACCGGTGCAGGATGTCGGCGGCGCGGCAGCGGGCTTCAGCGACCAAGTTTGTGGACATTGGGAGGCTGCACGTAGGCCAGGTTGGGGTCCTCGCTGACATGGGCCGGCCGTTGTCCCTAGGCAGGGCAGCTCCGGCAGCCAAGGCCAGCAGCGAAGCAGGTGATCCGCTGGGGACGTCGGCCAGCCACACCCGTTCACCACCTTGCGCCGCCCCGGTCGGCGGACTTCGGCGATGGTCTCACCCGTTGGCAGCTGTCCGAGGTCCCACGGGCGCGCCACTGCGCTAGGGAAGTTCACCTGCTCGGCCAGCGTGTCGAGCCGGTCTGGCGTGCCGGTGTCGGGGTGAAGCGTGGCGTCAATCCACGAGGGCGTCCAGCAATTCCGCGGCAAGCCAGCAGGGGGCGCAGGCGCCGCTGGGGCCCTGCGGAGGGTCGCCGTGTCAGCGAAGGGAGGCGGCCTAGCAACCTCCTGCGCCGTGGAAGCCCGACCGACGCCGGACGAGAAGGCCGCACGCTATGCATTGTAGCACAGGGCTTTAGGCACGACAAGCGCCGGCGGAGTTGGCCGGCCTGCCGGGCTGTTGTATACTGAGCCACACACAGGACTGTCGGCGCCAGCGGCAGCCGGGCTCCGCTCGCCGGGCGGCGGACACGGCCAGCGCCCGCGGCCCCGGAGGAGGTTCGCTTTTGGGCATCGCAGCGGACATAGCGCTCATTGTGGTGGGTGGCCTGGTCGGCGGGCTGATTGCCCAGCGGCTGCGCCAGCCGTTGGTGGTCGGCTACATCCTGGTGGGGGTGCTTTTGGGGCCCAACACGGGCGGGATCGCCATTTCCGACATCCACGAGATCGAGCTGCTGGCCGAGATCGGCGTGGCGTTGCTGTTGTTCGCCCTGGGACTGGAGTTCTCGTTGAAGGAGCTGCAGCCGGTGCGCCGCATCGCCTTTGTGGGCACGCCGCTGCAGATCCTCCTGACCATCCTGTTGGGAGTGGGGATCGGCCAGGGGCTGGGGTGGACCACCACGGCCTCGGTGTGGTTCGGCAGCATGATCGCCCTCTCCAGCACCATGGTCGTCCTCAAGACCCTGGCCAGCCAGGGGCGGCTGGGCACCCTCTCCAGCCGGGTGATGATTGGCATGTTGATCGTCCAGGACCTTGCGGTGATCCCGATGATGATCATCCTGCCGCTGTTAGACAGCCCGGAGGCGGGGTTGCCGGCGCTGGCGTGGGCAGGGGTGCGCGCGGCCCTTTTCCTGGCCGGCATGGTCTACGTGGGCACGCGGGTGATCCCCTGGATTATGGCGGCGGTGGCGCGTTGGAACTCGCGCGAGCTCTTCCTGCTGGCGGTGACGGCTTTGGGCCTGGGGATCGGCTTGGTCTCCTACCTGTTCGGCCTGTCCTTCGCCTTCGGTGCGTTCGTGGCAGGCCTGGTGCTCAGCGAGTCGGACTACGCCCACCAGGCGCTGAGCGACATCATCCCCCTGCGCGACCTCTTCGGCCTGCTCTTCTTCACGTCGGTGGGCATGCTGTTGGACCCTGGCTTCTTGGTGGAGAACCTAGGCCTGGTGCTGGCGGTGATGATAGTGGTGGCGCTGGGCAAGATGGCCATCTTCGGCGCGCTGACCTGGGGCTTCGGCTACGGCAACGTGGCGCCGCTGGCGGTGGCAATGGGGCTGTTCCAGATCGGCGAGTTCTCCTTCGTGTTGGCGCGCAACGGCCTGCGCGGGGGCTTCATTGATCAGCAGCTCTACGCCTTGATCATCACCACCGCAGTGGTCACTATGGTGCTGACGCCGCTGGTGGCGGGCCAGACCGATCGGCTGTACGCCCTGCGCAAACGCTGGTTCAAGCACGAGCCGCTGCGCACCATCAACCTGCCCGCAGGCGGGCTGCAGGACCACGTGGTCATCGCGGGCGGCGGCCGGGTTGGCTCGGCGGTGGCCCAGGTGCTCAGGCGCATCGGCTGGCCCTTTGTAGTTATCGAGCTGGACGGGCGCCGGGTGGAGGCGCTCAAACAGGACACCATGCCCATCATCTACGGCGACGCCAGCCAACAGGTGGTGTTGGAGGCGGCGCAGGTGGACCGCGCCCGGCTGGTGCTGGTGACGGTGCCGGCCGCCATCACCGTCCAGGCCACCGTGGCCGAGGTCCGTCGCCTTAACCCGACGGTGCACATCGTGGCGCGGGCCGAGGGCCTGGAACACCTGCGCGCCCTGCACGCCATGGGGGTGTACGAGGTGGTGCAGCCGGAGTTCGAGGCCGGCCTGGAGATGACGCGGCAGACGTTGTTGCACCTGGACATCCCGCCCATCGAGATCCAGCGCTTCACCGATGCGGTGCGCGACGAGATGTACGCGCCCCTGTTCCAGGTGCACAGCGACTACCAGGAGCTGGCCCGCCTGCGCAGCGCGGCCCGCCTGCTGGAGATGGAGTGGCTGCCGATCCCGGAGGGCAGCCCGTGGGCCGGCAAGAGCCTGCGGGAGCTGGACGTGCGGCGTCAGACGGGGGTGTCGGTGGTGGCGGTGCTGCGGGAGGGCCAGCTGATCACCAACCCGGGCGGCTCCTTTCGGCTGCTGGCCGGCGACGCGGCCGCGGTGATCGGCAACAGCGAGGACGTGGCCAAGGTGCAAGCGATGGCTCAGCCCGCCGAGGAGGCCGGCTGAGCCTGATGGCCCTCAGGGGGCGGGGAGAGACGGGGCTCGACCGTGGGCCTGGCGCCTTGCCGGGTGTTGGTGTCGCCGCAGTGCCGCCTGGCAAAGAACTTGCTCCTCCGGCCGACCTGTGCTAGCATTGCCGCCATGTCCAAACGGTCCTCCGTCTGCCAGACCCTGCTGCCGGTTGGCCTGGCGACGGCCCTGATGGGCGTCTTCTTGCTGGCGCTGTTGACGCTGCCCGTCCAGGCCCAGGCCATTCCACCGCTATCCCCCCCCTACTGGGATGCCGACGAGCTGGCCGAGCTCCAGGGCGAGTTCGGTCCGGCCACACCCCGTTGGGAGCTGCTGCGTCCCGCGGTCATCACCTACACCGTCCAGCCGGGGGACAACGACTGGGCTATTGCCCGCCGCTTTGGGCTGGACGTGGACACCCTGCGCTTCTCCAACGAGTGGATGCGGCGCAACCCCGACCTGATCCATCCCGGTCAACAGGTGATCATCCTGCCGGTGAAGGGGGCCTACTACACCGTGAAGGCCGGCGACACCTTGGCGGAGATCGCCCGGCGCTACGGCGTGCCTGCCGCCGACATTGCCGAGTTTCCCCTGAACAACGTGGGGCCCGCGGGCCAGCTGCGCGTTGGCCAGAAGCTGATCATTCCCAACGGCCGCCTAGACTACGCCGAGCGCATCCCTGCCCCTGGCCCGGCCCGCGGCTATCCCCTGGCCTGGCCGCTGCGCGGGGTCGTGACCCAGGGGTATCACAGCCGCCATCGAGCCCTCGACATCGCCTCGGTCTACGGCGCCAGGGTGTACGCCAGCCACAGCGGTCGCGTTGCCTACGCGCGCTTCTCGCCGGACGGCTGGCTGGGCTTCCGCGTGGTGATCGTCCACGACAACGGCCTTACCACCGCCTACAGCCACCTCAGCGGCATCTTCGTCGTGGAGGGCCAAACGGTGGCGCGCGGGCAAGCGATCGGCCAGGTGGGCAGCACCGGCAACTCCACCGGGCCGCATGTCCACTTCGAGGTGTACGACGATGGGGCGCGCGTCAATCCGCTTGGCTACCTGCCCCCGTCCGCCTCGGAGTAGATGCAGCGCAACTCCTGCGGAGTTGCGCTACGTTTTTTCGACGCTTGTGCGTTGTTGGTGGGAGGCTTTGACGTTGTTCCGCGCCCGGCATATAATCGAAACACCTCGCTTGAGCGCGCACAGCCATGACGGACAGCCAGGAGACCTTTCGCTTCTACAACACCTCGGACGGCTACCTGCGCCGGCTGGAGGGCGCCGGCTGGCGGCCGGAGTACGGCGCCGTGCTGGGCCGGCTGCGCCGTTTTGGGGTACGCAGCGGCAGCGCCGTCCTGGACTTCGGGTGCGGCGTGGGGGACATGACGGCCACGCTGGCTAGCGCCGGTTACCGTGCGGTGGGGGCGGACATCTCATGGCTCTTCACCCGACGAGCGCTGGAGCGCTATCCTTTTCTCTCCTTTGTCACGGTGGAGCCGGACGCGCGGCTGCCGTGGCGGGATGGCCAGTTCGCCGCCATCACGGCCATCAACACCATCGAGCATGTCGCCAAGCCTGCGCCCGCGCTGCAGGAGCTGATGCGTGTGCTAGAGCCGGGTGGGCTGCTGGTGCTGACCTTCCCCAACCTTCTCTCCCCCTTGCGGCCGCTGAAGCGCTTCGTGGCGCGGCAGCGACGCCCGAAGTATGGGCCCGAGAGCGGCGACACGCCTCTGCAGTCGCTGGCGCTGTTGGTGCGCAACGTGGCCTTGTTGGCCGTGGTGGGCATCAGCCGGCGGCCGCAGTTCCTGTCGCGGCGCGCCGACTTCGCCAACGCCGAGCGCTACTACCTGCTGGGCTACGGCGCGGACTACGACGCGGTCTGGCTGTGCAACCCGCTGGACATCGCGGTGTGGCTGCGCGACCTGGGGATGAAGGTGCTGGAGCTGCGGGGCATTCCGGGCGCTGCGGAGCGGTCCCTGGCAGTTAACCAGCTGCGCCAGTTCATGCCGCCCGCTCTCACGTCTCCTGTCTTGTTGGTAGCACGCAACGCCGGCTGAGGCGAGAGGGGAACTGGGGGTTGGAGCTGGTCGTCTAACAAGCCGTCGGCGCCTGACGGCGGCAACGGTTTGCCAAAGGATTCCAGTTGTGCTATATTTTGCCCGCTGTGCCGCAGCCGGCATGAAGCTGCGACGCAGCGCTGCCGCAACTCTGAGAGGCATGCCGGTGCCACGGGTGTCGTCCGGCCGTGGGCGGCGTGCTTTTTAGTCGCCCGCTCTATCTTTTCCTCTGTTGGAATTGTTCACCCTTATCTGCGCGTCAGCTCTTGCCTCTACGCTGCCGTTGCCTATACCACCGGCAAGAGATTGAGCGGGTAACTCTGCGGCAAAAGGAGAATGAGGCACACCATGAAACGCACACACGTACCCCTGGTGTTGGTCCTGGCGCTGATCGCCAGCCTGGCCAGCACAAGCCTAGCCGGTGCCGACCCCGGTTCGTTTGAGCCGGAGGTCGGTCCCGACAGTGCGCCGCCCATCACAGCCCCCGGCTACTATCTGGTGGGGAGCAAGAACTTGGACCCGGCGCTCTTCTTCCAAGGGGGGGACATGCAGTTCTTCTCGTGGGCCCAGATCCACACCGGTCCCAACAGCTTCAACTGGGGGGCGCTTGACCAGTACATCGCCACGCATCGGATGGTCAACGGGCGGCGAAAGGGCGTTGGCATCTCCATCACCACCTACGACGGTCGCGAGGCCGAAGGCATCCGCATGATGCCAACCTGGGCCCGCAACAACAACACCCAGTTCAAGGGACACGACGGCAACCTCATCGAGCGCACCAACTTCTCCTTCGAGAGTGGGCTGGCCTTTTGGGCCACCAGCGGGCAGGTGGAGGTGAGCACGGCCACAGCCCAGGAGGGCTCCCGCTCGGCTCGCGTCGGCGGCGCCGCCGATACCACGTCCACCCTATTCCGCGGCGGCCTGCGCATCCCCGTGGAGCTGGCGCCGGACGGGGTTAACGAACTGACCTTCTGGTGGCGGACGGAGGCGTCGGGCCCGGACTCAGGCGACACCTTGCGCGTGGAGCTGCTGGATGGCAACAACCTGATCGCCACGGTGCACACGGCGGCCAACACCTCCGGCAACACCACCTGGCAGAAGGTGACCTTCAGCCTGTTGCCACACCAGGGATACTGGGCGACCCTGCGCTTCACCGTGGTGAACAACGGCGCCGAGCCGCACACGGCCTTCTACGTGGACAACGTGTCCATCCGCACCCAGCCCTACATCCCCAAGTACTGGAGCACGGAGTACCTGAACGCCTACAAGACCTTTGTGGATGCTCTGGGCGCGCGCTACCGGGATAATCCCGACGTGGCCTTCATCAGCATCGGCACCGGTCAGTACGGTGAGACGCGCGCCACCGGCACCTTCGACATTCCTGCCACTCGCGCCAACGGCCTGCCCGACTCGGCGTCTTGGGTGGCCACGGTGAACGCCATCACCGACCTCTACATCAACGCCTTCTCCCGGAATGGCCGCCTGCGCAAGGTGTTGCTGCTGCAAAACGCGCCCTTCCAGTACGCGGCCCAAGAGCGCGAGGACTTCTCCGACTACGCTGCGCAGCGCAAGGTGGGCCTGTCCTTCAACGGCCTGTACTGGGACTGGAACTTCGCCGAGACGGTCAAGACCCCCTTCGGCCAGGTGGGGCCCACTATCTACGGCATCGCAGCCTTTGACACCCTGATCCGCTACCGCGACACGGTGGCTGTCGGCTTCGAGACGTACAACTACATGCTGGGGGACCAGTTCGGCACCATCCCCAACGAGTCGGAGTTCTTCTACTGGGCCACGCTGTTGGCTCTGCACTACGGCACCGACTACGTACGCATGTCCAACTACGCGGGGTGGTACCTGGGGCCGAACGACACGCCCAACACGGCTTACACCGACATCATGCGGTGGGCTGCACCCTACTTCGGCGCCGGCCTGAACCCCAACGACTCGCCGCCGCCGTCGGTCTGGGTAGCCCTGCGCGAGCACGTCTTCCCCTCGTGCTACTGGCTGGCCCAGCAGAACTGCGAGTCCACTACCAGCTGGCCGCCCTTGGGCAACTTCCAGTTCTTCCTCTACCAGCTGGACGACAAGCCCGGCGGCCGCACGGTGCCGGAGACCAGCATGGCCTCCTGGGGCGGCCGCACGCCGCAGCTGGGCCTCTGTCCGCCCGGCTCCCCCGGCCCGCCCGGCTACCCCTGCAACCAGAACGCCTACAACCCGGCCTTGCCCAAGCTGGTGCGCGAGGGCCTGATGATCCGGCGCACCGATCAGGCCACCAACAACCCCTTGATGTACTTCGACGTGGACGACCGCTACATCTACGACGGCGCCAACACGGTGGAGATCACCATCACCTACTGGGACCGCAGCACCGACAAGTGGCGCCTGCAGTACGACTCCACCAGCGGTCCGAAGTACGCCACCCCGCTCGGCGGCTCCAACCCTTGGGTGCAGAAGCAGGGCTCCAACCAGTTCCGCAAGGTCACCTTCTGGCTCACCGACGCCCGCTTCGCTGACGGCCTGAGCGGCAACGTGGACTTCATCCTGGACTCGCGCAACGAGAGCGGCGCCAACGATGGCGACGAGTGGATCCACTTCGTGGACGTGCGCAAGGTCAGCAGCACGCCGGCCACGCCGACGCCCACGCTGACGCCCACGCCCACGGACACGCCCACCCCGACCCCCTCGCCGACGCCGACCGCCACGCCCACCGCCACGCCGACGCCGACCGCCACGCCCACCGCCACGCCGACGGCCACCCCCACGCCGTCCACGGGCGACATCGTGGGCCAGGTATTTGTGGACCTCAACGGCAACGGCGCCAAGGACGAGGACGATCAGCCCCTGGCAGCGGTGAACGTCATGCTCTACGACGGCACCGGCTCCCTGGTCGGCATGGTGTCGAGCTCGGAGCAGGGCAACTTCGGGTTCCAGCAGGTATCGCCTGGCACCTATCGCGTCCAGCCAAACCGGGCCGACGGCTACTTCCCGAGGCCGGCGGAACAGATCGTTCAGGTCAGCGCCGGACAAACGTATCGGGTGCCGCTGCCCCACTATCCGTATCTGCGCTTCTACATCCCCGTCATGCTGAAGCAAGCAGCAGGGCCGTAAGCGGGACTCGGTGTCCGCCGGCCCGGATGTGGCCAGGCGCAGGGCAGGCAGGTCCTGCGCCTGGCCCTCCCTCTGCTCGGCCGATGCGCTCTCTGTACAAATCTTCATCTACCTGCCCGCGTTTCTTCATGTAGATTTCATCCTGCCATGCTAGTCTACGAGCGCGAAAGTCCAGATCCGGGAGGTTCGCCCATGATCGACGCGCAGTCCCGTATCGCTGCATGGCAAGAGAGCTCGCGGCATACCCTCACAGGGTCTCGCCAGCAGGCCAGGAACCTGGTGATGTACGAGCGGACCAAGCGACTCTTTGATATCGTTTTGGCCGCCACGCTGCTGGTGCTGTTGTCCCCCTTGATGTTGCTGATCGCCATCGCCATCAAGCTGGACTCGCCGGGGCCGGTGATGTTTGTGCAGCGTCGCACCGGCCGCTACGGCAAGCCCTTCAACTTCTTCAAGTTTCGCTCCATGAGCTACGGGGTGGACCACGGCAGCGTGCACCGCGAGTTCGCACGCCGCTACGCCAACGGCGAGCTAGACCAGGCAGAGCAAAACCAGGTGCACAAGCCGGCCAGCAACGGCCGGGTCATCACGCGCGTCGGCAAGTGGCTGCGGCTGTCCAGCCTGGACGAGCTGCCGCAGCTCTGGAACATCCTCAAAGGCGACATGAGCTTCGTGGGACCGCGCGCTTGGGCCGACTACGAGCTGGAGAACTACAAGGACTGGCACTACCGCCGGCTGGAGGTCCCTCCAGGGCTGACCGGCTTGGCCCAGATCAGCGGTCGCAGCAGCCTGTCCTTCGACCAGATCATTCGCCTGGACATCGAATACATTGACAACCGGTCCTTCTGGCTGGACTTGAAGATCATGTTGCTGACCATCCCTGTGGTGATCACCGGACGCTACGCGGGATGACGTAGGGGGCCGGGATGGGAGCTGGGATAGGGGGCGCGCCGGTCCTTCAGGAAACCGATGCCCGCTTCGGAGCGTCAGTGTACTGAAGGCCGCGGGTTTGGCGATGACACTCAGCAGCGAGCACACCCCTGGACTTTCGCCTTTGTGAAGACTAAGCTAGCCCTTGCGGCAACTCCCGGTGGCCGCCCAGGGATTGGTTTGCTTTTGCTCTGGTGCAAGGCCGAAGGAAGACATCGAGCGAACGGAGAGACTCGAACCATGAACGTCAAGCGATCCCATGTTGCGATGCTGGCCTTGGTAGCCGTGTTGGTCCTGAGCAGCGTCCTGGTGGGCAGCGCTCAAGTCGGCACGGAGACCGCTAGCCCCGACGCCGTGCCCAGCGGCAGCGCGCCGGGCTTCTACCTGGTGGGCAGCAAGAACCTCAACCCTGCCCAGTTTCACCACGCCGGCGAGATGCAGTTCTTCTGGTGGCGCTACCTCAACCCCGATCGGGACCCCAACACCAACCAGCCCATCTTCAACTGGTCCCATATTGACAACTACCTGGCAGAGCACGCCGTAAACGGGAAGAAGGTCGGCATTGCCATCGTCACGGCCGAGGGCCGCAGCGGTATGGGCTACCTGCCCACGCCTCCCTTTGTCCGCGACAACCCGGCGGTCAGCTATGACGGCGTGACCACCAACCAGATCCGCAACGGCACCTTCGAGTCCAACCTGGACAGCTGGACCACCAGCGGGCCGGTGGCAGTAGTGTCCAGCCCTGTGTACAGCGGCAGCAAGGCGGCAGCCTTGGGTGGACAGGTGAGCTCCACCGCCTCCCTGCGCCAGGCGACCTTCCGCATCCCCGGCGGCCTGCGCAACGCGGAAATTCGCTACTGGTGGCGGGTGGAGAGCAGCGAGCCGTCCGGCAGCACGGCCGACACCATGGTGGTGGAGCTGCTGGAGGGCGGCACCGTCTTCCGCACCGTGCACACGGTCAACAGCTCGGCCCCGCGCAACACCTGGCAACAGCGCGTTCTGAACATCACCACCGACGAGAACAAGTGGGCGGAGCTGCGCTTCACGGTCAACAACAACAGCGCAAACCCCACCACCTTCTTCATTGACGAGGTGGTGCTGAACGTCACGCCCATCCTGCTGCGCTTCTGGGTGCCGGAGTACCAGCAGCCCTATCAGCAGTTCGTGCAGGCGCTGGGCAACCGCTACCGCAACGACCCGCGCGTCGAGTTCATCGCCATCGGCACCGGCCTGTGGGGCGAAACCCGCGCCACCGAGGTGGTGGACCGGCCGGCGGCCCAGGCGCAGGGCCTCACCTCCGACCTGTGGATCGCCACCGTGAACGCAATCACCGACATGTACATCAACGCGTTCACCGAGGGCGGGCAGATCCGCAAGCGGCTGCTGCTGCAGATGGCGCCCTTCCAGTACGTGCCGCGCGAGCGCCGCGAGTTCTCCATCTACGCAGCGGACCGCGGGGTCGGGCTCTCCTACAACGGCCTCTTCCCCGACTACAACGTGGCCCTGGCCTGTGACCGCCCCTTGGAGGACTACCGCTGCGCCGGCGCCTACGACCAGCTCATCCCCTACAACAACCGAGTGCCTATCGGCTTCGAGACCTACAGCTACATGGTGCCCACGCCCACAGACTTCTACTGGGGGCTGTTGAACGCCATGGACAAGAAGACCGACTACATCCGCATGTCCAACTACACCGGCTGGTACCTCGGCCCCGGCGACACCCCGGTGCCGGAGTGGACCAGCCTGATGGCATGGGCCAAGCAGTGGCTAGGCAAGAAGCTGACCGACACGCCCTCGGTTTGGGTGGCCATGCGCGAGCATCGCAACCCCATCGAGTATGGCGACGGCGGCCGCGAGACCCGGAGCGAGTATCCGCAGCTCGGCAACTACACCTTCTGGCTCTACCAGCGCGACGACCTGCCGGGCGGCCGGACGGTGCCGGAGACCAACCAGGCCACCACCTTGGGTCAGCCGGTGGGCCTAGGGCTCTGTCCTGAGGGCTCTCCCGCCACTCTGCCCCCCGGCATGACCTCCTATCCCTGCTTCAGCAACGCCTACAACCCCGACCTGCCGCCGGGCGCGCGCGAGGCGTGGGTGATCCGCCGCACCGACCAGGCCACCGGCAACCCGTTGATGTACTTCGACATTGACAACGGCTACGCCTTCGGCGACGGCAACACGGTGGACGTCACCGTCACCTACTGGGACTTCGGCTTCGACCGCTGGCAGCTCAAGTACGTGGACAGCACCGGGGCGCAGCAGGTGGCGGTTCCCACCGGCGGCGGCAACCCCTGGGTGCAGAAGAACAACACCCGTGGCTTCTTGAAGGTCACGTTCCGCCTGACCAACGCGCGGCTCACCGGCGCCTTCGCCGGCGGCACCGACTTCATCCTCGACAGCCGCAGCGATACCGGCTCCAACGACGGCAACGAGTGGATCCACTTCGTCGAGGTGAAGAAGATCTCCGGCCCGCCAGCCCAGCCCACGCCCACGTACACGCCCACCATGACCCCGACGCCCGGCGGTCCCACCCGCACGCCCACGCCCACCTGGGCGGCCACGCCCACGCCCACCTTCCCAGCGACGGCCACGCCGACGGCGACGCCCACCTTCACGCCGACGGCCACGCCGACCGCCACCCCCACGGCTACGGCCACGCCGACGGCCACTGCCACGCCGACCCCCACCAACACCCCCACGCCGACGCCGACGGCCACGCCTACGCGCTCGCCCTACGGCCGGTTCCAGGGGATCGTCTTCGTGGACAACAACGGCAACCTGGAGTACGAGCCCGGAGTCGACGCGCCCTTGGCCAACGCACGCGTCAGTCTGTTCCGCGGGACGCAGCAGCTGGCCATGCGGGTGATCTCACCCACCGGCCTGTACGTGTTCGACTTCCTCGAGCCGGGCACCTACACCCTGCGGCTGACCTCGCCCTTCGGCTTCCAGCCGACGCGCGGCAGCGAGATCACCTCTGCCGTGGTGGCCGGCGAGTCGGTGTCCGTGGACTTCCCGCACCGCCGGCTGATACTCCACTACCTGCCCCTGCTGCAGAAATAACCGGCGCCTCGCTCCCTCTTGGCTCGGCCGTCAGCCCTTGGCCAGGAGCGGATCTACCTCGAGCTGCCGCCCCTGCGTCCAACGCAGGGGCGGCAGCTTTGTGTGGCGCCCGGGCGAGAAGTAGCCAGGAGCAGCCTTTGGTGGTAAACTGTGGCGCGTCAGGCCTGGCTCCAGGCAGCGATTTCCAACTCTTTCTGTCTCTCCGCTATGGTCAGAATTCATCCCACAGCCGAGGTGTCGCCCCTGGCCACCATCGGCGAGGACACCCAGATCTGGCATCACGCGCAAGTGCGCGAGCACGCGTCGGTCGGACGCCAGTGCATCCTTGGCAAGGGGGTCTACGTTGACGTGGGTGTGCGCATCGGCGACCGCTGCAAGCTGCAGAACGGCGCCTTCATCTACCACGGCGTCACCCTGGAGGACGGCGTGTTCGTCGGCCCCGGCGCCATCCTGACCAACGACCGCCTGCCCAGGGCCATCAACCCCGACGGCACCTTGAAGCGGGACGCCGACTGGGAGGTGGGCACCATCCACGTGGGCTACGGCGCGTCGTTGGGCGCCGGCTGCATCGTCTTGCCCGACCTGTCCATCGGCGCGTTCGCCATGGTGGCCGCTGGCGCCGTGGTCACGCGCGATGTGCCCGACTACGGCCTGGTGATGGGCATCCCGGCGCGGCTGGTCGGCTTTGTCTGCCGGTGCGGACGCCGGCTGCGTCTCGTGCGGTCCGACGCAACGGGCGGCGTCTACTATTGCGAGGCGTGCGACGCCACCTATCATCTCCCTCGCGCGCTGCCAGGCGCGCCAGAAGAAGGAGAAGCCGATTGAACAAACAGATCCGCACCGGCGTGATCGGCGTGGGCAACATGGGCCAGCACCATGCCCGTGTGTGCGCCACCATTCCCGGCAGCAAGCTGGTGGGTGTGGCCGACATTGACCGGCACCGCGCCGAAACCATCGCCGGTCGCTATGGGGTCGAAGCCTACACTGACTACCGCGCGCTGTTGGATCAGGTAGACGCCGTGTGCATTGCGTCCCCCACCGCCTCTCACCACGAGATCGGCCTGGCCAGCCTGGAGCATGGGGTGCATGTGTTGATCGAGAAGCCCCTGGCCTCCACCCTGGAGGCCGCCCGCGACCTCACCGAGCGCGCCCGGCAGCTGGGGCTGGTGCTGCAGGTCGGCCACGTTGAGCGCTTCAACCCCACCTTCGTGGAGCTGATGAACGTGCTCTCGGACCACCACATTCTGGGCTTGGACGCCCGGCGGCTCAGCCCCTTTGCCACGCGCGCGGCCGACGTCAGCGTGGTGTTCGACCTGATGGTGCACGACCTGGACCTGATCATGACGCTGGTGGGCGCGCCGCTGCGCAGCGTGCAGGCCATCGGTGGCCGCCTCCGCTCCCCCCAGCTCGACCACGTCATGGCCATCCTCAACTTCGTCAACGGCCCGGTGGCCAGCGTCACTGCCAGCAAGGTCACGCAGCACAAGGTGCGCCAGCTCTCGGTCACCACTGCCGACGCCTACGTGGTGGCGGACTTCCTGGCCCGCACGGTGATGATCTACCGCCAGTCGGCCGCCGACTACTTCGCCCAGCGCGGGGAGGTGCTCTATCGCCAGGAGGGGCTGATCGAGCAGGTGTACGTGCCGCCGGTGGAGCCCCTCTACGCCGAGATCCAGCACTTCCTGGCCTGCGTGCGCGACGGCTGCACGCCCCAGGTGGGGGGCGAGGACGCGCTGCGGGTGATGGCCGTGGCGGAGCGCATCGAGGCCCAGGTGATCGCCAGCCTGACCGAACAGCCTGTCGGAACCTTGCCATGATCCCCCTACGACTGTCCCTGCACAACTTCATGTGCTACCGCGATCCGGAGCCGCTGGACTTCAGCGGCCTCCACCTGGCCTGCCTGTCCGGGGACAACGGCCACGGTAAGTCCGCCCTGCTGGACGCCATGACCTGGGCGCTGTGGGGACAGGCGCGGGTCAGCCAGGCCGACGAGTTGATCACCCTCGGGGAGACCGAGATGTGGGTGGAGCTCGAGTTCGCCCTGGGCGACCAGCGCTACCGCGTCTACCGCGCGCGCGAGCGCCGGGGCAAGGGCGGTAAGTCGGTGCTGGAGCTACAGGTTCAGGAGCCCAACGGCACCTGGCGGGTGCTCACCGAGCCCACCATTCGGGAGACCGAGCAGCGCATCGTGGCGCTGCTGCGCATGGACTACGACACCTTCATCAACTCCGCCTATCTGCGGCAGGGCCGGGCCGACGAGTTCACCCTGAGGTCGCCGGCCGAGCGCAAGGAGATCCTCATGGAGATCCTGGGCCTCAGTCGCTACGACCTCTACGAGAAGCGGGCTAAGGAGAGGGCGCGCAGCCACAAGGAGGAGGCCGACCGCCTGGAGGCGCAGATCGCGGCCATTGACGAGGAGCTGGCGCGGGAGGCGCAGTACGCGAGCGAATTGCAAATCGCTCAAGCGCAGGTGATCGAATGCAGCGACCGCCGCCGCATGGCCGAGGACGCCCAGCGCGAGCGCAGCGCCGAACACCAGCACCTAAGGGCGCAGCAGCAACGGCTTCAGGACGTCGAACGCCAGACCGCCCGCCTGCAGCAGGAGCTGGCGCGGATCGAGGAGTCCTTGCGGCGCACTCTGGAACGCCTGGCCGAAGGCGAGGCCTTGCTGGCCGATGCAGCCGCCATCGAGGCCGGCTACGCGGCGCTGCGCGCCGCGCGCGAGGCCGAGCAGGCCCACAGCGCACGGCTGGCCCGCCAGATAGCGCTGGAGCGGGCCCGCGCTCAGACGGCGGAGAAAGTGCACCAGGAACGGCAGCGCCTGGAGGTAGAGGTCGGCGCAGCGGCGGAGAGGCTGGCGAACCTGCAGGCCCGGGCGGAGCAGGAGCCCACCCTACAAGAGCAGCTGACCCAGGCCCAGGCGGCGCTGGCGCAGCTACAGGCGGAGGACGCGCGGCTCCAAGACCTGACCGCCCAGGTGCAGGCGCTGCGCGAGGAGAGCGCTAAGCTAAACGCCCACAACGAAGCGCTCCACAAGGAGGGCGACGAGCTGAGCAAGCGGATCGCTCGGCTGGAGGGCCTGGGGGCGGTCTGCCCCACCTGCAACCGTTCACTAGACGTGAGCGAGCGTGACCGGATCGTGAGCGAATTCCGTGAGCAGCTGGAGCAAAGGCGCGCGCAGTACCGCACCAACAAGGCTCGCCTGCAAGAAATGGACCAGCAGGTCAAGGCCCTTGAAAAAGAGCGCAGTGCGCTGGACGCTGACCTGCGCCGCCGCCGCGCCGACGCCCAGCGGGAAGTCGCCCGTCTTGAAGCCCAGCTAGCCGAGGCACGGCGCGCGGCCGGCGAGATCGCCGCGGTAGAGGAGGGCTTGAGCCGCGTGCGCGCTCGGCTGGCCGCCGGCGACTACGCTGCGGCGGAGCGCGCCGCCCTGGCTCAGATCGAGGCCGAGATGGCCGCCGTCGGCTACGACGAGCGAGCCCACGCGACGGCGCGGGAGGCCCTGCGGACCTACGAGCCCTTCGAGGAGCGCCATCGCCGGCTCCAGTCCGCGCGCGAGCGCCATGCGGACCTGCAAGCCCAGGCCGAGGATTGGCGGGCTCAGCGCCGGCGCCGGCAAGAGGAGCTGGATGCCCAGCGGGCTCAGGCCGATGGGCTACGGCGAGAGCTGGACCGCCTGCCGCAAGTGGAGCAGGAGCTGCGGACCCTCTCCGCTGAGCTGATGAAGCTGGTAGCCGAGGAGCAGCGGGCGCGCGAGCGCCTGGGCGCCGCCCAGCAGCGCCTGGACGCCTGCCAAGAGCAGCGTCGCCGCCGCGAGGTCCTCGCCCGCCGACGAGACCAGCTGCGCCAGCAACAGGCGCTCTACGAGGAGCTACAGGCGGCTTTCAGCAAGCGCGGGCTCCCGGCCATGATCATCGAGACCGCCATCCCGGAGATCGAGGCGGAGGCCAACCGCCTGCTCCACCGCATGACCGACGGCCGCATGGCCCTGCGCCTGGAGACCCAGCGCGAGACCCGCACCACCGGCGAGCCGCGCGAGACCCTAGAGATCGTCCTGAGCGACGAGCTGGGCAGCCGCGACTACCATCTCTTCTCCGGCGGCGAGGCTTTTCGCGCCAACATCGCGCTGCGCATCGCCTTGAGCAAGCTGCTGGCCCGGCGAGCCGGCGCTGCCCTGCAAACCCTCATCATTGACGAGGGCTTCGGCACCCAGGACGCGCAGGGCCGCGAGCGCCTGGTCCAGGCCATCACCTCCATCCAGGACGACTTCCAGCGGGTGCTGGTGATCACCCACCTGGAGGAGCTCAAGGATCAGTTCCCGGCGCGCATCGAGGTGGTGAAAACCGAGGCCGGCTCGCAGATCCGGGTGGTGTGACGATGAGGCGCCTGCTCTTGCGTCCCTGAGCGGCTGGGCGCCGGCGCGCCGGATCAACCCCGGGTACAGCCCGGCTGCCGGCCGCTCTGCTACAACCTGACCACTGCCATGTCCTCTCGTGAGTACCATCTGCGCGAGCTTGCCATCGCCCAGTCGCCCGACGACCCCCGGCACGTGATGCCCACCATCCGGCCGTGGCATCGCCGCATCCTGGACGTGGGTGGCGGCGCGGGCCAGACCCTCATCGCTAGCCGCAACCAGATTGCCGCCGACGCGCTGCAGGTCAGCCTGGACCTGGACCTGGAGGCGCTGCGGCTGGGCCAGGAGCTGACGTCGGCCGTGTGCTTTGTGGCCGGCTCAGCCGAGGCCCTGCCCTTCGCCGACGCCAGCTTCGACCTGGTGATCTCGCGCGTGACGCTGCCGCTGACCTACTTGCCCGCGGCCGTGGCCGAGATCGGCCGGGTCACTGCGGTCGGCGGCGAGGTGTGGCTGGTGCTCCATTCCCTTCGGCGCACCTTGCGCCTGTTGGCCGAGAACCTGCGCCAGCGCCAGCTGAAGCACGCCCTCTACCGGTGCTACGTCTTGGCCAACGGCGCGCTGCTGCACCTCACCGGACGGCTGTTGCCCTTCCCCTCCGACGGCCACTACGAGTCGTTTCAGACAACGGCGTCCATCCGTCGAGAGCTGGAACGGGCCGGCTTCGCCGACCTGGTGGTGATCCAGGGCCGCCACTTCGTGGCGAGCGCCCGCAAACGACCATGAGCGCAACCGCCTCTACCCCCTCCAAGGCTGCTTGGCGCAGCCACCTGCCCTACCTGCTGGCAGTGCTGCTGGCAACGGCGGTCATGCTTTTCCTGTGGGGCCAGGTGGACTGGACCAAGCCGCCCGCCGATCGCTGGGACGGTTGGCACTATCGCTCCATGGCTGCCGCAGCGCCCGGCTTCTCGGCCGAGGCCGCGGCGCCCTTCCGCTACCGCCTGCTGGGCACCTACACCGTCGGCCTCCTCTTCTCCGACATCATCGTGGGGTTCCAGGTGGTCAACTACGCCGCCTTCGTCACCCTGGCCCTGTTGTTCTACCTCTTCCTCTGCCGGGTGGGGCTAAGCCGCGGGGTGGCGGCCTACACCACCGCCCTGTTCACCATGAACACCCACCTCTTCGGCATCACTGCGTGGCTCACCTTCCACACCAACGACGTGCTCTCCCTGGTGTTGCTCTTGGCGGCGCTGTGGGCCATGCTGGACCGACGGTGGGGGTGGTTTGGGCTGTTCATCGCTCTGGGCGCGCTGAGCCGGGAGACCTGGGTGCTGGCGCCGGCCACGGCCGCGGTCTTCCTGTGGGAGCGGCGCCTCCTGCGCAGCGACGGCGCCAAGCTGCTGCTGGCCACCCTGCCGGCCGTGCTGATCACCGTGGTCCTGCGCACCCAGCTCCGGGCAGACGTGCCCGGCAGCTACGAGCCGCTCAAGGCGTTTTTGCGCTTCGGTCCCAAGTTCTTCGAGCTGGAGTTCTGGGCGCGGCAGTTCGGCAACTCCCTCAAGCCGCTGACCTTTCTGCCGCTGATCTTCCTAGGCGCCACTGCGCGCTTCTTCCGCGCCCACCGCTGGACCGCCGCCCTGATCCTGCTGACCTTCGCCTCCAGCCTGCTGGGCTCGGCCAACGAGCGGCTCATGGCGCCGGCCTTCCCCGCCTTCTACTGGCTGCTTGGGACGATCGTCCAGGAGGAGATCTGGCCCAACCGCCCCATGTTGGCCATCATCGCCGCGGCCGCCTTCCTCAGCACCCCCCACTACTGGTACGCCCGCTACCCCCTGCCCAGCCGCGAGCTCACCATCGCCTTGGGCGCCGCCAGCTGGGCTGCCGTCACCATAGCGGCCCTTGTCTTCAGGCTGCGAGGCCCAGGCCGGACAGCGCAGCCTCTCCCCAGGTCCTCAGGAGCTACTCCCCCTTGAGCAACGTCGTCCTCACTTTTCACGCTGTCCCGTCCCGGGAATGGCTGCGCACGGCTCTAGAGGCTGTAGGCCGGCTGTACCGCTTCGTGTCTCTGTCCGACCTAAACGACCACTTCTACCGTGGCCGCTGGCTGAGGGGCGCCTGCCACGTCACCTTCGACGACGGCGAGCGCTCCTTTCTCGACCATGCGCTGCCCACGCTGCAGGCCATGGGCGTGCCCGCCACCCTCTTCGTGTGCCCCCAGGTGTTGGCCGAGGGCCGGCCCTACTGGTTCCAGGAGGTGCGCCGCCTGCGCCGCCTGCTGGGCGACCAGCGGGTGAAGGAAGAGGTCGCCGCGGTGTTGGGCCGCCCTCCTGAGCTTCTGGCGCCCTTTGGCGTCAACACGCTGTTCAAGGCCATGCGTCTGGCCGACATCGAGGCGGCCATCGCCCGCTGCCAGGCTCTGGCGCCGACCGAGCTGGCGTTCACCTTCAACATGACCCCCTTCGAGGTCCAGCAGGTGGCTGTCGGCGGCCTGGTGACCGTCGGCGCCCACACCGCCACCCATCCCGTGCTGGCCAACGAGAGCGACGCCGAGGCCGAACGCCAGATCGTCCAGTCGGTGCAGACGCTACGCGAGTGGCTGGGCAGGGACATCGTCGCCTTTGCCTATCCCAACGGCGCGCCGGGCCTGGACTTCGGCCCGCGCGAGCAGGCCATCCTGCGCCGCTGCGGCGTGCGCCTGGCCTTCACCACCGCTACCGCCTTCTTCGGGGCCGCCACCGATCCCCTGGCCATCCCCCGCGTCGGGCTGGACGGCTCCCCGCGGGAGACCCCGACCTGGATCACCGCCAAGCTGCTGGCCGTGCCGGCCTGGGATCGCATTCGCCGTGGACGAGAGGGGGAGGAGCGGCGCCGGCTTGCCCGCCTGCTCTCCTCCTGATCCGATCTTCGCTGGACTGCGTCCCTGGTGGGGGCTCGGGCGACCCTCTGAGCCGGCCGGCGCCCCTGCGCTAGGCTGCGATCGCCTCAGGACGGCGTCAGCAGGCTCTCCAGGTCCTCTAGGCTGGCCCGGCGGGTGGCTTGGATGGCTCGGCGCTGCGGCCACACCGTAGGCCAGGTCAGCAGGCCGACCAGCTGGCCTCGCAGCCGCGCCCGGGCGGCCTCCCCGCGCCAGGCCCGCAGGGCATCCCCGGCGATGCGCAGCTGGGCGCGGACGATGGCAGGCCAGTGGCGGCGCAGCAGCGGCCCCGGCCAGTTGCGTGCGATCACCCACAGGGTGTTGCGGCCGGTGTAGAAGCTGGCCAGCTTGCCGCCGCCCGTGGCGCTGAGCTGGTGGTAGACTCGAGCCTGGGGCGCGTAGATGCACCGCCACCCCAGGAGCTGCAGCCGCCACGCCAGGTCCACGTCCTCCAGGTACATCCACAGCCGGGGGTCGAAGCCGCCGGCCTGCTCCCACGCTGCGCGGCGATAGGCGGCCGCGCCGCCGCACGCGCCGAACACCCAGCGCTGGTCGTCGTACTGCCCCCGGTCCACCTCCCACACGCCCCGGTTGCGGGGGATGCCGTCCCTGCCCATCAGGTCGCCGGCGGTGTGCAGCGTGTCTCGCCGGTCGAAGAGGAGGATCTTGCTGGCGGCCGAGCCGGCCTCCGGGTGCTCCACCAGGGCGGCCACCAGGGCTTCCAGCCAGCCCGGCTCCGCCTCGGTGTCGTTGTTCAACAGCACCAGCACTTCCCCCCGCGCGGCCGCCACCCCTGCGTTGCAGGCCGCGATGAAGCCGCTGTTCTGCGCCAGCGCAAGGACGCGCACCTCAGGATAGGTCGCCCGCAGGTACTCCACCGTGCCGTCGCTGGAGGCATCGTCCACCACGATGGCCTCCCAGCGGTCGGCCGGATAGGTCTGCCCGCGCAGCGCATCCAGGCAGGTGGCCAACAGCGTGCGGCCGTTGTACGTGGGCACGATGACGGAGGCGAAGGGGAGCATGGACAGGGGGACAGGGAGTAGATTGGTGGGTTGGTCAATCGGGAGATTGGTTGGTCGCGCTAGTCGGCGAGCGGCTGAGGCGCTGAACAGCTGGAACGGCTACCGTTCACGGTTCACGGTTCACCGCTTACTGTTCACCGAAATACGCGCGCAGCCCCTCCTGCCACGGCCGCAGGGCGATGCCTAGGGCCGCAGCGGCGGTGTTGAGCAGCACGGCGTGCGCCGGGGGCCGGGTGCGGCGGGGCCAGTCGGCCAGGCCGATGGGGGTTACCGGCACGTGCTCGCGGCCGGCCAGCCGCAAGATCTCCACCGCCCACTGATAGCGGGAGCAGAAGCCGCTGTTGGTGAGGTGGTAGATGCCGTAGCGCTCTGTGGCGATCAGCCGCGCGATGGCTGCGGCCAGGTCGGGCGCGTAGGTGGGGTTGCCGAACTCGTCCGCCACCACCCGCAGGCTGCCGTAGCGGTCGGCCGCGGCGATGATCTTGGTCACGAAGTTGTTGCCGCCGCGGTGGTACACCCACGCGGTGCGCACCACGTAGCAGCGGCCTCCGGTCAGGCTGAGCGCAGCGCGCTCCGCTGCGGCTTTGCTGGCAGCGTAGGCGCCGCTGCGCGGCTGCGGCGGATCCCACTCGCGGTAGAGCTGGCCCGGCTCGCCGGGGAACACCTCGTTGGTGCTGATCTGCACCAGGGCGGCGCCGATACGGCCACAGGCCTGCGCCAGGTACACGGCGCCCAACACGTTGGCGGCGTAGCAGGCATCCGGGTGGTCCTCGGCGCCGTCCACGTCGGTCCAGGCCGCCGCGTTGATCACCACGTCGGGCCGCAGCTCGACGACGCGATCGGCGATGGAAGGGTCGGCGACGTCGGCCTCCGGCCGGGCCAGGGGCAGCAGGGTGTGCGAGGAGAGCGCGGCCAGCAGCGCTCGTCCCAGCTGGCCGCGCGCGCCAACGACGACGATGCGTTGCGCAGTCATGGGAAAGGGTGACACTCCTCCGGTCGGTGCTGGCTGCGATTGTAGCATCCTCTGCCGGCCCCGGCAAACGCCCCCCGGCGGCGCTTCCGCCCGCGGCCGGTTCGGAGTATACTACGGGGGCAGGACAAAGCGGTCCTGCAGCGTCTGCGCTGTGGGCCCGGCCACCGGGCAGCGCGCAGCTTGTGTCCAGGAGCGGCACTATGGCGAACACCATGAAAGCTGTCCTCAAGCCGGAGCAGGCGCCCGGCATGGTGCTGGGGGAGGTTCCCATTCCCACCATCGGCCCCCACGACGCGCTGATCAAGGTCAAGGCCACCTCCATCTGTGGCACCGACCTGCACATCTACAAGTGGGACGAGTGGGCGCGCAAGCGCATTCGGCCGCCCCTGGTGGTGGGCCATGAGTTCTGCGGCCACGTGGTGGCCGTGGGCCGAGACGTGACCGAGGTCAAGGAAGGAGACTTCGTCTCCGCCGAGAGCCACATCATCTGCGGCCGCTGCCCGCAGTGTCGGACGGGCAACGGCCACATCTGCCAAAACACCCGCATCATCGGCGTAGACCGAGACGGCTGCTGGGCCGAGTACATCGCCATGCCGGCCTACAACCTCTGGCCCAACCCCCCCGACATGCCGCCCGAGGTGGCCAGCATGTTGGAGAACTTCGGCAACGCTGTGCACACCGCCTTTGCCACCGACCTGACGGCCAAGAAGGTGTTGATCACTGGCTGTGGCCCGGTGGGCCTGATGACCGTGGCCGTGGCCCGCGCGGCCGGCGCGCGCAGCATCTACGCCACCGACATCAGCCCCTACCGCCTCCGCCTGGCCCGGCAGATGGGCGCCAACCACGCCCTGAACGTGGCCGAGGTGGACGTGGTGCGCTACATCCTGGACGACACCGAGGGCGAGGGGGTGGACGTGTTGCTGGAGATGAGCGGCGCGCAGTCGGCCATTGACCAGGGCTTTCGTGCGCTGCGGGACGGCGGCGAGGCGGCGCTGTTGGGCCTGGCCCCCGGCACCATCGGCTTCGACATCAACAACCACATCATCTTCAAGGGCGCCACGGTCTACGGCATCGTGGGCCGGCGGCTGTGGGACACCTGGTACCGCATGCGCGGGCTGCTCAACTCCGGCGCGGTGAACCTGCGGCCTCTGGTCACCCACCGCTTTCGCCTGGAGCAGTGGGAGGAGGCCATCCAGACCATGAGCAGCGGCGCCAGCGGCAAGGTGGTGATGATGGTGGAGGGTTAGGGAGAGGGAAACCAAGGTCCCCGGCGCCCCCGGAACCTCCAAGGAGGCCGAGGCGTTTGGGGAGAAAGGAGCACCGTATGACCACACGCACCAACAAACTGGCTTGGCTGGAGGCCGAGCTGGCCGACCTGCGCGAGCAGGGGCGATACACCACCATTCGCACCCTGGACTCGCCGCAGGGGCCGTGGCTGATCGTGGACGGCAAGCGGGCGCTGAACTTCTGCTCCAACAACTACCTGGGCCTGGCCAACCACCCGCGGCTGGTGGCCGCGGCCAAGGCCGCCATGGATCGCTACGGCGTGGGGCCGGGCGCCGTGCGCACCATCGCCGGCACCATGACCCTGCACAACGAGCTGGAGCGCAAGCTGGCCGAGTTCAAGGGCGCCGAGGCGGCCGTCACCTTCCAGAGCGGCTTCACCGCCAACGCCGGCGCCATCCCTGCCCTGGTGGGCGACAACGACCTGGTGATCAGCGACCGGCTCAACCACGCCAGCATCATTGACGGCGTGCGGCTCACCAAGGCCGCCCGGGCCATCTACGAGCACTGCGACCCTGAGTCGCTGCGCGAGGTGTTGGAGGAGAACTACGGTCGGTATCAGCGCATCTTCATCATCACCGACGGCGTGTTCAGCATGGACGGCGACATCGCGCCTCTGGACAGGATCGTGGAGCTGGCCGAGGAGTTCAACGCCATCACCATCGTGGACGACGCCCACGGCGAGGGGGTGCTGGGCCGCGGGGGCCGCGGCATCGTGGACCACTTCGGGCTCCACGGCCGGGTGGACGTGGAGATCGGCACCATGAGCAAGGCCTTCGGCGTCGTTGGCGGCGTGGTGGCCGGCTCCAAGGTGCTGATCGAGTGGCTGAAGCAGCGGGGCCGCCCCTTCCTCTTCTCCAGCGCCATGACCGTGCCCGACGTGGCCGCCTGCATTGCGGCGGTGGAGCTGCTGGCGGAGTCCACCGAGCTGGTGGACCGGCTGTGGGCCAACGCCCGCTACTTCCAGGCGGAGATGCGCCGGCTGGGCTTTGACCTGGGCCGCACCCAGACCCCCATCACCCCCGTGATCCTGGGCGACGAGCGCCTGACGCAGCAGTTCAGCCGGCGGCTGTACGAGGAGGGCGTCTTCGCCACCGCCATCACCTTCCCCACCGTGCCCAAGGGCCTGGCCCGCATCCGGGTGATGCTCTCCGCCGCGCACAGCCAGGAGGACCTGGACCAAGGGCTGGAGATCTTCGGCCGCGTGGGGCGGGAGCTCGGGGTGGTGGGCTAAGCCCTCCGGAGGCCGGGAACCTCGAAGTTTCCGGGGACGGAGGCGTCGCTCTGCCGGTTCTCGCCTGCGGGGGCCGCAGCGCCCGCCGGGCATAGGGAATTCGCCAATCCGCGTCAACCTGTGCTAGAATCTTTACACCCGTCCCCAAAGCCGGTGTCTCGGAAACGCCCGGGTTTCCGAGACACCGGTCAACCCGGAGCTCATGCCCATGGCCGATCCCAAGCCGCTGCCGCCGCAGCGCATCAACGTCGAGCTGCCCAACGATCTGAACGCTACTTACTCCAACTTCGCCATCATCAGCCACTCGCCGCACGAGCTGGTGATTGACTTTGCGCAGATCTTGCCGGGCGTGCCCAAGGCGCGCGTGCAGGCGCGCGTGCTGATGACCCCCTTCAACGCCAAGATGCTCTACGAGGCCCTGGGCCAGAACCTGGCCCGGTACGAGCGCACCTTTGGCCCCATCCCGGCGGCGCCCGGCCGGTCCACCGGCGCCTTCGACCCTAAGACCGGCACCCTGGGCGGCCTGCAGTGGACGGTGGGCGGCGAGGGCGACGAGGGTGGGCCGCAGCCGGGCCCCTGAGGCGTGACGTGGACCAGCTGACCACCATCATCGAGGAGATCCGCCGCGACCTGACGGCGCGCAACAGCGTGCGCGATCTGACGCTGAACCGCTCGCGCGAGCTGACGCGGCTGTGCGCGCACAGCATCCGCGCGGTGCATCGCCACGAGCTGGCCGAGGCCGAGGCGCTGCTGGCCGAGGCCCGCAAGGCGGCCGCGGCCATGACCGCCGACCTGGCCGACAAGCCCGACCTCTTCTACGCGGGCTACACCCAGGACGCGCTGAAGGAGCTGGTGGAGGCCCACCTGGTCTATGCCTTCGTGGCCGGCGCGCCGCTGCCCACCCCTATCGAGCTAGGGGTGCCTTCCAGCACCTATCTCAACGGCCTGTCCGAGGCGGCTACCGAGATGCGCCGCTTCGCCCTGGACCTGATCCGCCTGGGCCGCGTGGCCGAGGCCGTGCCGTTCCTGGAGATCATGGACGACGTGTACAGCCTGCAGATCGCCATTGACTTCCCCGACGCCATCACCGGTGGCCTGCGTCGGCAGACCGATGTGCTGCGCGGCACCCTGGAGCGCACGCGCGGGGACGTGACCATGGCGATCCGGCAGGAGGAGATGCGGGCCGCCCTGGCTGCCTTCGAGGCCCGCGTGCTGGGCCGCCCGGCGGGGGACCTGCCCCGCGCCCAGCCATTTTTCAACGACGATGACGCCGGTTGACGCTCCCTCTGCCCATCCGCTCATCCGCGCCAGCGAGGTCGGCGAGTACGCGTACTGCGCGCGGGCGTGGTGGCTGCGCCGTGTGCAAGGTGTTCCCTCGACCAACGTCGAGGCGCTGCAGGCCGGCCGCCAAGCCCACAGCCGCCACGGCCGCCGCGTGGCTGCGGCGCAACGCCAGCAGCGGTGGGCCTGGCTCCTGGCCGCAGCGGCCATGCTTCTGGCCTTGACGGCCACAGCGCTGGCCCTCGGAGGATGGTGATGCGACGCAGCCTTCGCCTGGTTGGCCGTTTGGCGCTGTGGACGCTGGCGGTGAGCGCCCTGGCCGTGATCGCCTGGCAGGTGTTGAGCGGGCTCAGCCGCAGCGGCCAGGCCGTTGCGCCCGTGGTCGGCCAGGTGTACAGCGGTCCGCCCTGGATGGTGCCTCCGACGCCATCCCCCACTCCCGAGGCCACCCCCACCCCCGCGGCGGCGCCGACGCCCACCGCCACGCCGACGCCTGCGCCCCTTCAGGCCCTGCCCGCGCCCACGCCGGCTCCCACCGTCCTGCCCACGCCGGACCCCTACCTGGTGGAGGTGGCTCGCAGCCATGGCATTGATCCCGCCGGCACCTACATCGTGGTCAACCAGAACGCCCAGCGCATGGCCATCGTGGAGAACGGCCTGGTGCTGCGCTCCATCCCCGTGAGCACCGGCGACCCGGACCGCGGGTGGTACACCCCCGGCTGGAGCGGCCGCGTGGGGCCTTTCTGGGGCACCTTTACGGCCAACGGCGTCAGCGCGGACGACGCGTGGTACCTCTTCCAGGCCGGCGGCTCCATCCTGATCCACAGCCTGCCCTACACCCTGGCGCCCGACGGCACCAAGCTCTATCAAGGGCGAGACGAGCTGGGCGTGTTTCCGGCCTCGCGCGGGTGCATCCGCATGGACCCGGAGGACGCCGCCTGGTTTACCCGTTGGGGCCCCTACGGCGTGCCCATCGTCATCCTGCCCTGGGACGGCGGCACCGGGCGGTCTGGTTGAGCGGACGCGGAGATGTGGCCAGCCCTGCTTGGCCTGAGCGTGCTTCTGTGGGTTCTGGCCCTTTGGCTGGCGTGGCGGGCCAGGCGAGCGCGGGAGGAGAGCGGCCTGCCCCGCGGGCGGCTGGTCTACGCCGACGCCGATCGCTGGGCCGCCGTGGCTCGCCCCCTGATCTCCACGCGGCATGGGCTGGTGGGCAAGCCGGACTACCTGGTGGAGACCGACGCCGGCGTCGTGCCCGTGGAGGTCAAGCGCAGCCATGCGCCGATTCCCGCTGAGGGCGCCGAAGGCCAGGTCCAGGCACACCTCTCGCACGTGATGCAGCTGGCCGCCTACTGCCTGCTGGTGGAGGACACCTACGGCCGACCGCCGCCCCACGGCCTGATCCACTACGCCGACGCCACCGTGCAGATCCCCTACACGCCGGCGCTGCGCCAGGCGCTGCTGGACCTGCTGGCGGAGATGCGGCAGGCGCAAGGCGAGGCCGAGGTGCGGCGCAGCCACCAGGACCCAGCCCGCTGCCGCGGTTGCGGGGTGCGCCACGCCTGCGGCCGCCAGGCTCTGAGCTGAGATCGGGCTATCTTCTCCCGTCTGGCTGGCTGGGCGGGAGGAGCGGTTGAGCTGACGTTCGATGCCCCGATATTGGATGGGGTAAAAACGCCTGTGCCGGGTGTGGAGGGACGCCATGCGCGCCTCCATCGTGTTCTCTGTCATCATGCTGCCCCTCCTGGCCGGGATGATGGTGTTCATCCTGCTGCGTCGGCCGCGGCAGCCGGTGACCTGGGGGTTTGTGGGCGCACTGGCCGGCCTGATCATCTTCTACGGCGGGGACCTGGCGCTCTACTGGCCGGGGCTTTCCTGGCGCGCGGGGCTGGTGTGGCAGTTGATCCTCAACCAGGGGCCAAATCTGGTGATCCTGTCTGCGCTGTGGCTGCTGTGGCTGTTTCGCGAGCAACACCTGGAGCGGTGGGAGTGGATGGTGATCGCCTTCATCTTGGTGCGTATGGTGGTGGACTTCATCTGGTTGGCGCCCAAGGCAGGAGCCGACGCGCCCAACCCATGTACCATCATTCAAGGTTTGCCCAGGATCGTGTGCCCGGAGCACGCACGCCTGTCGAACGCCACGGCTATGGCCAGCGCTCTGCTGCTCCTCGTCCTGTACATCCACACAACGCTGAAGGCGTCCCCCTCGCTGCGGCCGATCCTCCGCCGCTACATCGTGTGGATCGTGTTGCTGATGGTCACCGGCAGCACGATCCTGCAAATTAGCGTGCTCACCAGGGACGAGCCGTGGGGGCTGTTTCCGACCCAGCCGTTTGTGTTGATCGCGGCGGTGATCGGTATTCGCATGTTCCTGGCTCTGGAGGAGCTGGAGACGGGGGTGCGCCTATCGCAGGCCGGCCGTGGGCTGCTGGCCTGGCTGATCCTGCTGATCTTGGCGCTGACGGCGGACCTGACCGCTCCCTGGTTGGACGCGCCCATCGCCACGGTAGTGGTGATGGTCGTCGGCATCGGCGCTGGCGGCGCGGTGCTGCTCAACGAGCTGGTCAAGCGGGCGCAGCACCATCAGGCGCAGGCGGAGCCGAGCCGGCCGGCTACGGAGGCGGACCGGGCCGGCGAGGCGGAACCGCCCTGGCCCTTGCGCCTCTACCTGTTGGGCGGCTTCCGCGCCGTGCGCCAGGGGGAGGCGCTGCCCAACACCTCCGAGGTGTGGCGCTCGGCCAAGACCCGCTCGCTGCTGGCCTACCTGGCCCTGCGTGCCCCGCGCGGGGCCACCCAGACGGAGATCGTGGATGCGCTCTGGCCGCTGCAGGACGAGCTGAACCCCGAGGAGGAGCGTCGAAGCCGCAGCGCCTTTCGCAGCTATCTGGCCACCCTGCGCCGCGTGCTGGAGCCGAACGCAGCGCACGGCAGCGAGCGTTTCATCGAGCTAGAGGGTGGCCGCTATCGGCTGCGCCCAGAGGTGGCGTGGGTGGACGTGTGGGAGTTCCAGCGCCTGATGGCCGAGGGGGAGGCGCTGTGGGCGGGGGGACGGCGCAGCGAGGCCGCTGCGGCTTGGGAGGCGGCGCTGGCCCTCTACCCGCCGGAGGGGCTGTTGCCCGACGAGCTCTACCTGCCGCCGGAGTTCCTAGAGCCGGTGCGGGAGGATCTGCGCTTTCGTTGGCTGCGGGCCGTGGGGCGTCTGGTCAACTTCTACGCCGAGCAAGGGAACGCGGCGCGAGCCGAGGAGCTGCGCCGCCTGTGGCAGCAGGTCCGCTCCGGTTAGGCAGGGGCGATGCGCCGGCGTTGACTTGGAAGCAAAAATAAACTATCTCAAGCAACTTTTGCCTTTTTGAGAACAATACATTACAATATTTGAGAAATATCGGCCCTACTCCGCCGCCAAAAGAGGTTCGAGCCCTCAACCCGCTCAGCACAACCAGAGGCGGCGTGTAGCCATCCAACCTCGTTGCCGATCGTCTCCCCATCATGCGCAAGATCCTGGAACGCTGCCCGACCTGTCATGGCCCACTGACCATCACCGAGGTGCAGTGCGACGCGTGCGGCACCCTGGTGCGCAGCCGCTACGCGCCCTGCCCCTTCTGCGGCCTCACCGAGGACCAACAGACCTTTCTGCTGCTCTTCCTGCGCAGCCGAGGCAACCTCAAAGAGGTGGAGAAGACCCTGGGCGTCTCCTATCCCACGGTGCGCGCCAAGCTGGAGGAGCTGGTGGACGCCCTACCCGGCCTGCCCCAGCCGCAGTCCGCGCCGGCCGCTGCCTCAGACCCCCGCCGCGCCGTGCTGGAGCGGCTGCAGGCAGGCCAGATCACCGCTGCCCAGGCGCTGGAGCTGCTGCGCAGCTTCTCCGGCGCGCCCGAGGAGGCTTCCCATGGTGGAGATTGAGCGCCGCTTCGATCCGCGCGACATTGCCCACGTCAAGGTGTCGGTGGGCCTGGGGGACGTGAAAGCGGTGGCCGAGTCGGGCGACCAGATCGTGGTGCTGGCTCGCATCCACTCCGGCGACGAGAGCGACCTGGAGATCGTGCAGGCCGGCGGCGAGCTGCACGTGCGCCAGCGCGAGCTCAACTTCCGTCGGCCCCAGCCGCTGGACGTGACGCTGTTCCTGCCTGCCGACCGCTGCCCTGCCCTCTCGGCCAACGTGGGCCGCGGCGACCTGTCTCTGGAGCGCCTGAGCGCCGGCGCGCGCGCCAACACGGGCAAGGGGAACATCGTCGTCTCCGCAGCGCGCGGGGAGCTGCAGGCTCAGACGGGCAAAGGAGACATCCGCGTCGTCCAGCATCAGGGAGCGGTGCACGCGGTCGCCGGCAAGGGAGATATCGCCGTGGCCGGCGGCAGCGGCGCGCTTCGCATCCAGACCGGCTTCGGCGACGTGAGCCTGGCCGATTGGCAGGTCCCGGACGAGGCCGAGTGCCGGGTCGAGCTCGGCGCAGGCGAGTGCCGCGTGCAGCGGCTGGTCGGCGGCCGGCTTGTGGTGCAGGGTGGACGCAGCTCCTGCACGCTGGAGGAGGTGGCTTTGCCCGCCCTGCGGGTGCAGACCGCCAAGGGAGATGTTCGTCTGTCAGGCGACCCCGGCGCCGGCGAGTGGCAGGTGGCCACGGCCACCGGCGACATCGCGCTGACCCTGGCGGCTGCCGCGTCGGCGCGCGTGGAGGCCGCCACCCGTCGGGGGAGCATCGCCTCCGACCTGCCCCAGGTGCGGGTGGCGCGGCCGGGGCCGGCCAGCCGCGTCGGCGGCGGCCGGAGCATCAGCATCACCGACGACCACCCGAAAGCCCACGTGCACCTGGAGACCGTCCTGGGCGACATCCGCATCCGTCAACAGGGAAGCGCCCGCACCCAGGCGCCACCCCCGCAGGCGGCTGACCGGCCGCCCGAGGCCGCCGGCCGGCGGGCTTCTCAACGCACTGCGCTGGAGGTGTTGGAGAGCCTGGCCCGCCGCGAGATCACCGTGGAGGAGGCCGAGGCCCTGCTGCGCACCCTAGAGGGGGCCGGCTGAGCCCGGCGGCCGGAGGATGTGTTGAGCATCGAGATTCGCCCCGCGCGCACCTACGACGACTGCCTGGCTGCCGAGGCGCTGCAGAAGGCGGTGTGGGGCCTGCCCGACGTGGACGTGGTCCCCGGCCATCTGCTGATCACGGCGGCGAAGAACGGCGGGCTGTTGTTGTTGGCCTTCGACCATGCTCAGGCCGGCAATCTGGAGAGCGCCCAGGGCGCCGACGTTGGCGGTGCTCGACCGGAGCCGGCGCAGGGCAGCCGGCCGGTGGGCTTCGTGTTTGGGTTTCTCGGGCTGACGCCGACGGGCCGCCTGAAGCACTGCTCGCACATGGCCGGGGTGTTGCCGGCCTACCGCGATCGGTCGGTGGGCTATCGCCTGAAGCTGGCCCAGCGCGAGCACGTGTTGGCCCAGGGCATCGAGCTCATCACCTGGACCTTCGACCCCTTGGAGGCCCGCAACGCTAGCCTGAACTTCCGCAAGCTGGGCGCAGTGTGCCGCACTTACCTGGTCAACCTGTACGGCGAGATGCGGGACGCGCTCAACGTGGGGCTGCCCAGCGACCGCTTTGAGGTAGCCTGGTGGATCGCCGGCCGGCGGGTGGTTGACCGCCTGGCCGGCGCCGATCCCTCGCCGGTGGACCTTCCCGACGCCGCTCTGCCGACCCAGGGCGCCTGGCCGGCGCCGCCGGAGAGTGCCCTCGCGGCCGGCCAGGATCGGCTGTGGGTGCCGATCCCGGCCGACTTTCAGGCCCTCAAGGCTGCGGACGCGGCCCTGGCCTGGCGCTGGCGCCTGTTCACTCGGCGGGTGTTTCAGGAGGCCTTTGCCGGCGGCTACACGGTCGTGGATTTTGTCCGGCGCGGGGCCTTGGGCTACTACCTTCTGGCTCGGGAGAAGCTGTCCCGGTGAGGCGCGCGGGGCCAGGCGGCCCGCGCCTGGGCGGCGAACTGCGCAGCGGAGGGCCAAGGGCATCCGGCGGCGTCGCGTCGCCTTGCCTTGCGCAGGGCTCACACCCCTCTCTGCTCTTGTACGCATGACTGGTTACGGGAGACGTTCCATGCGCCTCCACCGCCTCCACCTCTACTACATCGAGCTCCCCTTCGTCCACCCCTTCGAGACCAGCTTTGGCCGCGAGGACACCCGGCCCACTATCCTGGTGGCCGTGGAGGGCGACGGCCTGGTGGGCTGGGGGGAGTGCGTGGCCCAGGCCGGGCCGTGGTACTCCTACGAGACCATCGAGACTGCGTGGCACATCCTGCGGGACGTGTTGGCGCCTCTGGTGCTGGGCTGGGAGCTGCGCTCTCCCCAGGAGGCTGCGCAGCGCTTCCGGCGGGTGCGCGGCCACCCCATGGCCCGGGCCGCGCTGGAGAACGCCCTGTGGGACCTCTTCGCCCAGGCCCAGGGTGTCTCGTTGGCCCAGCTCCTGGCGCAGGCCTCGGCGGTCGCCAGAGGCGTTGTGGCAAGGTCGGCCGTGCCCGTGGGGGTGAGCGTGGGCATCGAGCCGACCCTGGACGAGCTGCTGGCCCAGGTGGAGGGCTACGTGGCAGCCGGCTACGGCCGGGTGAAGCTCAAGATCAAGCCGGGGTGGGATGTGGCCGTGGTGCGCGCCGTGCGCGAGCGCTGGCCCGACCTGCCCCTGCAGGTAGACGCCAACTCGGCCTATACCCTGGCCGACGCGGCCACGCTGCAGGCCCTGGACCAGTTCGACTTGCTGCTGATCGAGCAGCCGCTCCACCACGAGGACATCGTAGACCACGCCGCGCTGCAGCGGCTGCTGCGCACGCCCATCTGCCTGGACGAGAGCATCACCTCGCCGGAGCACGCGCGCTGGGCGCTGGACATCGGCGCCTGCCGGGTGATCAACATCAAGGTCGGCCGCGTCGGCGGCTTCACGGCCGCAGTGGCGATCCACGACCTGTGCGCCCAGCGCGGGGTGCCGGTGTGGTGCGGCGGCATGTTGGAGACCAACGTCGGCCGGGCGGGCAACGTGGCCCTGGCCTCCTTGCCCAACTTCACCCTGCCCGGCGACATCTCGGCCTCGGCCCGCTACTTCCACCGGGACATCGCCGAGCCGAACTTCGAGCTGAACGCCGACTCGACCATCACCGTGCCGAGGGGTCCGGGGCTGGGAGTACAGGTGGCGCCAGACCGGCTAGCCGAGGTGACCTTGCGTCGGCTGACGCTGCCCTAGGCGCAATGGGGTGTTAGAACAAATGGTCATCGAGCGCAAGGTGTGGTATACTCGGCCACAAGCGCCAGGCCCGCTGGCCTGGGATGGTCTGGCGCCTGCTTGAGGCTCGGTGTTAGCAGCGAAGGTCGCCTATGAGCATCTTGCGCCAAGAGTTGATCAACTTCTTGCGTCAGCACCCCCTTACCAAAGGCTGGTCGAAGGCGGACGTGGAGAAGCTGGCCGACGAGGCTGAGCTGAAAGAGTACGCAGAGAGCCAGGTGATCTTCGACGCGTACACCCAGGCCGACGACGCTTACGTGGTCTACGACGGCGAGGTGCGCCAGGCGATTCTGTCGCCGAACCGGGAGGAATGGTGGTCGGTGGTACACCGCAAGGGGGACTACTTCGCGCACCAAGCCCTCTTTCGCGGCCGGGGGTATGCCAGCACGGCGCAGGCCATCAAGCCGTCGCTGGTGCTGCGGGTGCCGGCTGCCCTCTTCGCCGAGCTGTTGACCAAGTACCCTGATCTGTGGTCGGTGGTGCAGAGCCCTGCGGCTGCGCGGCTGCAGGCCGTGCCTCTCTTGCGCTCCCTGGACGACGATCAGATCCAGCAGCTGGCTACCCGCGTGACCACCCACGAGTTCAAGCCTGGGCAGACCATCTGCCAGGCCGACGACGCCGAGGGGTATCTGTGGATCGTTGACCAAGGTCAGGTCAGGGTCACTGCGCAGCGGGAGACCATGGTGGTGGGCGGCAAGCCGACGACCGTGGCCGCCTCGCCTCAGGTCGTCGCCGAGCAGGGGTTTGCCCAGCTGCCGGCCATCCTCACGGCCGGCAACTGGTTTATCGGCGGCGCGCTGGGGATACCTGGCCTTGTCACGGTGACGGCCGAGGCGCTGACCAAGGTCAAACTGATCCGGATGCAGCCGTTGGAGGTGCAGCAGCTGCTGGTGCGCTTCCCCGATTTCGACTACATGCTGCATCACCGCTTGGACGTCGCAGGCCGGCTGCGGGAGGCCCTCTCTCGGGAGGCTCTCTTCTTGCCGGCGACGGCGGAGCACAAGGAGCCAGTAGAGCACCACGGGCATCAGGGGCATAGGGGGCTGACGGACGCGCACTGGCACGCGTTGGCGTCGGTGGCCGGTTGGGAGCACGTGCCGGCCAACTTGGACGTCACCCGCCAAGGCCAGCACGGCACCAAGCTCTACGTGCTCACAGCCGGCCGCGCGCTGGTGCGGGCTACCGACGAGAAGGGACGCGAGCGCCCACGGCACACCATCGCCATCGGCCAGGGGGACGTCTACGGCCTGCGAGCGCTGGTGTCCGGCGATCGCCACACCGCTACGGTGCGCTCCATCGTGCAGCCCAGCAACGGCGATGGCCAGCCTCCCCTGGACGGCAGCGACTGGCTGACCCTGCAACACGACGATGTGCTCTACCTGCTGCACAGCCGGCCTGACCTGTGGGAGGGGACCCCTCTTTGGGCGGCCATGATGATCAAGCCCAAGGAGAAGAGGTTCCGCTGGCAAGGGGACGAGGAAGAGATCCTGGTGGTCACTCGCCGGCACGTCCTGTATCTGATCTTGCGCATAGTGGCAGTGGCGGTGCTGGCGTTGCTGGTGGTGGGCGGCCTCGCAGTGCTGTTGGAGTTCTTGCCCGGTGGGCCGATGACGCCGCTGGCCGGCCTTCTGGCCTTTGGCGTAATCTTCCTGCCGCTGCTCGCCTGGTACGTGGTTGACTACTTCAACGACTACTACGTCATCACCGACCGCCGCATCCTGCGCCACGACCGGGTTCTGTTGATCTACGAGAACCAGCTGGAGGCGCCCATCGAGCGCATTCAGGATGTCAGCCGGCGCAGCAGCTTGATCGCCAAGATCTTCAACTACGGTTGGATGACCATCAGCCAGGCGGGAGCGGGCTCCATCGCCTTCGACATGGTGCCCGATCCGGAGCGCATCGAGTCCCTGATCCGCCAGCTCCAGGGTGAGGTGCGCGCCAGCACCCAGGCGGAACAGCGGGAGAACCTGCGCAACAAGCTGCTCAGCAGCCTGAGAATGCGGCTGATCCCTGCCATCCCCGGTCGCAGCCTGCCGGATGACACCAAGTTGCCTGTGCGCAAGACCGCATGGCAGAGGTTGGTGGAGGCCGTGGTGAACCCCATACGGTTTGTTTGGCGGGCGCTGGCCTCCCTCCCGGAGAACCTGTACCTGCTGTTCCTACAGCTCCTGCCCAAGCGGGCTCGCGAGCAGACGATCAAGGAACGCCAGGCCCGCAAGCGCAAGCGCGCCACGGAGTTCCAGGACCAGATCGTCTACCGCAAACACATTCTCTTTCTGGTCAAGGACGCGATCATTCCTCTTGTCTTCGTGACAGGCACCGTTGTCTTGTGGGTTCTCACCGACTTCACCATTCGGGGGCTGCCTGGCGCGCTTTCGGCGGTCTACGCGGTGTTCCTGGCAGTCGCTCTCTTCTGGCTTTGGTTCCGCTGGGAGAACTGGCGCAACGACCGCTACGTGCTCACCAAGACCCACATCTACTACATCTATGCCCTGCCCCTGGGGCTGTCGGAGCGGCGACGCC
>JANWYQ010000137.1 GCA_025055015.1 Caldilineales bacterium | reverse complement strand
GGCGGCAGGGGCGCAGCGATCACCCGCGCCAGCACCACCTTCTGGAGGTGACCCTGGCGGATGGCGGACACGCCGCGCGCCACCAGGGCGCAGTACTCGTCCTGGGACAGGCAGCGCACGGCCGCGCCGGCCGCGCCGCCGGCGCCAGCCGGCCAGCAGGGCCGAGGAGGCGCCGTCCACCGCAGGTCGGCGCGGGCGTCCAGTAGTCGCTCCATGCCCTCCTCGGCCGCAGCGTTGTGGCCGGAGAGCGGTCGCACGGCCTGGCCGTCGTGCCACAGGTCGGCTCTCAGGTGGAGCGCCTCGTGGCCAGGTCGAGCCAGGAAGGGGGCGAAGGCAAAGCCGGGCTCGGCCCGAGCCAGGTCGAGCGGCGCCCACTGCGGTGGGCCCGACAGGTGGACCACCGCCTGAGCCGACGCAGCCAAGGGCGAGCGCCAGGCCGCCACGGGCAGGCGGGCCGCCAGCGCCGCACGCACCAGCTCCGGCAGCCGCCAGGCGTTGACCGAGGGAGAGCAGGGGGAGGGAGAAATACGCATCATAGCAGCGGTAGCCCCGGCTACGCCTCACCCATACACCAAAACGGCGGCGCAAGCTGTGATGTCGCTCACGAGCTGCGGGGGACCACCATGACCGTGAGCCGGCTGACGCACACCAGGCGGTCCCGGTCGTCCACGATGCGGATCTCCCAGACGTGGGTGCGTTGCCCGATGTGGATGGGGCGGACGGTGCCGTAGACGTAGCCGTCGGTGACGCTGCGGATGTGGTTGGCGTTGATCTCCAGCCCCACGGGCGCAAAGCGGGTTAGGTCCAACAGCAGGGCAGAGGCCATGCTGCCCAGCGACTCGGCCAGGGCCACCGACGCGCCGCCGTGCAGCAGGCCCATAGGCTGTTTGGTGTGGTCGGCTACGGGCATGCGCGCCGTGATGTAGTCCTCGCCGATGGCGGTGACCTCGATGCCCAGGTGGCTGATCATGGTGTTCTGGTGGACGCGGTTGAGCACGTCCGGGTCGGTCGTGGGGTCGAACATGGGCGGCTCCATGGTCAAAGGTTGTGCACAATAGCACCATTGTCCACGGAGGGCGGGGATTGGACAAAAAAGACTGGCCCAATCTCGTAGATTGGGCCAGTCTCGTGTCGAGCCTCTGCTACGGAGGCTGGGCTTGCGCTACCGGCTGGCGGCGGCCGGCGTGAAGCGCAAGGTGCCGGTGTCAGCGATCAGGTCAATGAACAGCTTGCCCCCCTCCACGAAGAAGAGGGCCGCGCCGTTGAGCTCCTGGATGAACAGGTCCGACTGCGAGCCGGGCGGGCACAGGGCACGGGTGGTCGCCGCCACCTGGATGTTCAGCGCGGCGCCGTCCACCTTGTAGGTGCCGCGGATCTGGTTGCAGTCCGCCTGGCCGCGCAGCAGGCCGCCGGGCAGGAAGGTGATGCGGTAGGCTTGCGGATTGGCCGACACGATCTCCTCCGCGCCGGTGATCGTGCCCTCCCAGGTCCACACCTTGTTGATGATATCCTCGAGGCGGTGTGTGCGGACCGGGGCCTCGGCGGTGGGCGTCTCGGCCGGTGCGGCCTCGGTGGTCGGCGTCTCGGTGGGGGCCGCCTCGCTCACGGGGGCCTCCTCGGCGGGCGCAGCGCGGAAGCGCAGGGTGCCCGCGCCGTCCTTCAGGCTCAGCACCAGGGCGTCGCCCTCCAGCGTGTAGCCGACGGTGTTGGTCAACCCCTCCAGGAAGCGGCTGTCCAGGGAGCCCTCGGGGCACGCCATCAGGGTGACGCGCAGCGGGCCAAAGGTCAGGCTCTCGCCCTCCAGGGTGTATGAACCGCCGCCGGTGTTGCAGTCGGCCTGGATGGCGGCGGTGCCGTCCTCAGCCAGGGTCAGGGTGTAGCGGGTGGGATCGTCCACGGTGACGGTGGTGCCGTCGGCGTAGACCCCCTCGACCCACTGCCACTGGGTGCCCAGGAGGCTGGGCGCCTCGGCGGCAGGCGCCTCCTCGACGGGCGCGGCCTCCTCGGCGGGCTCGGCAACAAAGGACGCCACCAGCGCGCCGTCGGCCGTGCGCAGCTCCAGCTGGTCCCCGCGGATCTCGAAGGTGGCGGCGGCGGTCAGGGCATTCAGGTAGGCGACCTCCTGCTCCATGATCCCGGCCGGCTCCATGCACAGGCGCAGGCTCGCGGCCGCCGGCGCGATGGCGATGTTGTTGCCGTCCACCTGGTAGCCGGTGACGTAGTTGTTGCAGCCGGAGGAGCCGGACAGGGTGCCGTCCTCGCCGAACAGAGCGGTGATCTGCGTGTCGGCCAGCACCGACACCACGCCGCCCTGGCCGTCGTTGTAGCCGCGGGCCACCCACAGAGTGCCAACCAGCGGCTCAGGCCGCAGCTCCTCGAACACCAACACCACCTGGCCATCGGCGTTGAGGATCTGCAGCTGGTCCGCGGTGATGGCGTACGAGGCGGCCTCCTGCAGCCGCGCCACGAAGGCGTTCTCCTGTGCCATGATCGGCTCCGGGCAGGCCATCATGGTCATGCCGCCGACCTGGACGGTCAGAGCGTTGCCGTCGGCGGTGTAGGTGCCGAAGTAGGTGTTGCAGCTGGCGTTGCCGCCCAGGTCGCCGTTCTGGAAGGTCACGGTGGCCTCGGTGCCGGCCACGGGCATCACCAGTTGGCCGTTGTCGTAGGCCACGGCCAACAGCCGCCAGATGGGGCCCTCCAGGGCCAGGGTGGAGGCCACGGCCGTCTTGCTGACCACCTCCACCAGGGTGTAGGTGAAGGCGGAGGCGTCGGCGGGCACGTCGGCGCGGCGGGTGCGTTCCACTCGCAGCTCGTACTCGAAGCCGGGCTCGAACTCGAAGCCGGCGATGGTGTCGTAGAACAGGGTGTACTCTGCGTCGGGGCTGGTCTTAACCTCCAGACACATCTGCGGCGCCACGCCCACGCACGGCACCTGGTTGGGGCCGACGAAGAGGGTCAGCGTCTCGGACGCCGGCGCCTCAGGGGAGGCGGGGGGCTCAACGGGCGGCGCCTCAGGGGGCACCTGTGGCGACGGGACGGGCAGCGGGGTGGCGCACGCTGCCGTCACCAGGCTGAGCAGCGCCAACACCGCTACCACCAGCCGAAGACGAGGGGTGAACAGGGTGTTCATGGGAAATCTACTCCTTAATGTATGATGGTTGGCCACCACCCTGTGGACCGACGGCTGAGGCCGTGGCGTAACGACCTCAGCCGTCGGCTTGCCAGCTGTCGGCTGGCGAGGACGGAAGCACAGCGATTACAGGTCAAGACCGGCGCGTAGGTTCACTCGCCGCGCTACGGCTCCGGGAAGTATCCCGCCTCCGTCTTGGAGCACTTGTACGCCTTCTGCGGCACGGCCGGGTCGCAGCTGACGGGGAAGGTGGTGGTGCTGTCGGCGGGGCAGGCGCGCCAGATCTCGATGGACGGCTCCATCTCGATGGACCCCAGGTTTGGCGAGTTCCACGCGCCGTCCGACTGGAAGCACTGCTTCTGGTGCAGCCCCTGCTGGATGCACGGGGTGTAGTCCCCGAAGCGGGTCTTCACCGACGTGTCCGACGTCGGCCGGCAATCGCCGACGGGCGGCGGGGGCGGCGGCGGTGGGGGCGGGACCGTGCCGGGCTTGTTCAGCTGCCAGTTGACGTAGAAGTAAGCCAGCTGGGTCCACTCACGGTAGAGGATCTCCACGCGGTGGTTGCCCTGCCACATCATGGGCACCACCACGCTGATGGTCTTGCCGGAGAGGCCGGCCCCGCGCGTGTCCATGTAGGTCACGCCGTCCACGATCAGGACGAACTCGTCGTCCGCGGTGATGTCGAAGCGGTAGGCCGCCGCGTAGAAGAAGAGGTCCGCCGTGTAGCGCGCCGTGAAGTTGTCTACGGGCACCA
Source organism: Caldilineales bacterium (assembly GCA_025055015.1). Taxonomy (GTDB): domain Bacteria; phylum Chloroflexota; class Anaerolineae; order JAAEKA01; family JAAEKA01; genus JANWYQ01. The sequence goes on along the minus strand of JANWYQ010000137.1, from coordinate 16,205 downwards.
TGGGGCCAGGCGAGCCGTAGCCCCAGTTGAACCAGACGAAGGGCACGAACTGAGTCAGCACGGGGGAGCCGGCCCAGTCGGGGTTGTTGAAGTAGTCGGCCCGCCAGTTGCCGGCGGGCTGCGCGTTGGCCGGCGCGCTGCCCGCCAGGGCGAGGGGCAGGGCGAGGATGGTCAACGCCAGCAGAACCAGAAATAGTCGTTTCATCGTAGGCACTCCTTGGTCGTCAGAGCAGGAGGGAGGGGCGCCGCAGCGTCGCTGCCCCGCTGTGGGCAAAGCGGCTCACGGCGGCCAGCGGCGTCGGCCGGCCCGCCTATTGCGGCTTGGCCGGCGCCAGGGGAACCGGCAGGGCTTCGGCGTCCAGCGTCACCGTCAGCGTGCCTGCCAACGGCGCGGACGGGTCCACCCGGCCGACGAAGACCAGGTAGAGCCCTTCGGTCGCGTCCACGGTCAGCGCCGGGTTGAGGTTGTCCGCTGCGACGTCGTCGCCGCACAGCACCACGGGGCCAGGGCCGACCACCACCAGGGTGGCATCGCGGTCGCCCTCGAAGAGGATGCGCAGCGGCCGTCCCTCGCCGGCCCAGCGGAAGGCCGCGCTCGGCGCGTCGGGGATCAGGCCGGTGCAGCGGTCCCCCTTGGCCGGCAGCTCGGCCGCGGGCAGCGTGCCCTCGACGGCCACGGTGGCCGTGTAGGGCGCGGAGTCCACGGTGAGGGTGATGGCCTCCTGGGCCGCCACCTGGAGCGCGTCCAGGGTCACCGAGGGCAGGGGACGGATGGGCGCGTCGGCCAGCGGCGGCCGCTTGATCAGGTCGGCCAGGCTGAAGGTGCCCAAGGAGACCTCGGGGCGGGTGGTGAGCACCAACACGCCGGGGATGAGCTGGCCCTTAGCGTAGCTGCCCACCCAGATTTGGTAGGTGCCCTGAGGCGGGTTGTCAAGGCGGATGAGCGGATCCAGCAGGTCCGCGTGCGCGTCGTCGTTGCAGAAGAACCGGCCGTCAGGCGTCAACACCACCAAAGTCGGGTCGTGGTCGCTGACGAAGAAGACCCGGGCCAGCTCGGCCTCGCCGGACCAGTTCACCGTCACCACCGGCTTGTCGTTGATGAAGCCGGTGCAGCCGGCGCCCAGCAGGCTGGCGTCTACCTCGCCGCCGCCGTTGACGCTGACGAAGGTCGGGTCGAGCGGGAAGCCGGCGGTCAGGTCCAGGGTGACCAGGGCCTGCTCCATCTCGGTGGCCAGGTCGGCGGCCAGGCGCAGGGTCAGCCCCTCCTGGCCGTAGATGGCCACGTCCCAGGCCACGGCGCGAATCACGTCGCCGTCGCGCGCGAAGGTGATCACCTCGGGCTTCTCGAACTGGCGCTCCTCGGTGCCGGTGAGGGTCACGGTGAAGGTGCCGTCGCCGTGGTCCTCCCAGGTGCCTAGCCAGACCACGGTGGGCAGGTCGGCGCCGTACGGCTCCATGCCCATGCGCACGGTGCCGTCGTCGTTGAGGCTCAAGGCGTACAGGGCCAGGCCGGAGCCGTCAGCGGTGCGGCGCAGGCCCAGGTAGGCGTCTCGGATCTGCACCCGCGCGGTCTTGGCGGGCCGGGTAGGCGCCGAGACCGTGGGTGTGATCGGCGCGGTGGGGGTGATGGGGGCGGTGGGGGTGATGGAGATCGTGACCGTCACCGGCTCCGCCGGGGCGATGGGCGTGGCCACCTCGGCCGGCGGCAGCGCCTCTGGGCTCACCCGCCTGAGGGTCACGCCGACCGACCCGTCGGCTGCGGCGACGGTGAGGGTGTCGCCCTCGACGCGCAGGGTGAGGACCAGCGGCCTGAAATAGGCCCGGTCGTCTTGGCCGGTGATGGCGACGGTGCCGGAGCCGTCGGCGTTGACCTGCCATGTGCCGGTCTGCACGATGGTCGGCCGACCGTCCAGGTGTTCCACCGCCACGGCCAGGCTGCCGTCCTCGGCCAGGTTGGCCGTGATGCGGCGGTCGGGCAGCTCGGCCCGGTAGAGGCCCGCCACCTGGGCCGGCTCCAGCGCCGGCGGCGCCGGCGCGGCCACGGGCTCGGTGGGCGCGGCAGTAGCCTCGGCCGCCGGCGGCGGGGCCACCTGCGGCGCTCCCGGCACTGCGCCCAGGTTGCAGGCGGCTGCGATGGCGGCGATGGCCACCAGCAGCGCTAGAAGCAGGAGGACTGAAACTCGTCGGCTCATCGGGGGTAACTCCTTTCGGCCGATGGACTCCAAATGCGCTTGAACGACGCACGGGCTAGGCCAACTAAACTACTAGGGTGCCGGCGCGCTCGGCGGCAACGCCTCGCACCGGAGAAATCAGCTCAGCTCTCGCGGTTCCGCCGCGAGGAGGCGCTAGGGAGGCGAGCCTTTTGCCGGCGGACTTCGTCCTCCGGGTGTCGCTCGCGGCCGACACCTAGCTGCCCAGGGTGGCCACCAGGATGGCCTTGATGGTGTGCATGCGGTTCTCAGCCTGGTCGAAGACGATGGAGTGGGGCGACTCGAAGACCTCCTCGGTCACTTCCATGCCGTCCAGGCCGAACTTCTGGTAGATCTGCTCGCCGATCTTGGTCTCGCGGTTGTGGAACGCAGGCAGGCAGTGCATGAACTTGACCTTGGGGTTGCCGCTGAGCTCCAAGGTTGCCCGGTTCACCTGGTAGGGCTTGAGCAGGCGGATGCGCTCCTCCCACACCGAGTCGGGCTCGCCCATGGAGACCCACACGTCAGTGTGGATGAAGTCCACCCCGCGCACGGCCTCGGCCACGTCCTCGGTGAGGGTGAGCCGCGCGCCGGTCTCTGCGGCCACGGCGCGGCACCGGGCCACCAGCTCCTCGCTGGGCCAGAGGGCCTTGGGCGCGCCGATGCGCACGTCCATGCCCATCTTGCAGCCGCCCACCATGAGCTCGTTGCCCATGTTGAAGCGGGCGTCGCCCAGGTAGCAGAAGGAGACCTGGTGCAACGGCTTGTCGGAGTGCTCCTGCATGGTCAGCAGGTCGGCCAACACCTGGGTCGGGTGGAACTCGTTGGTGAGGCCGTTGTACACGGGCACGCCGGCGTACTGGGCCAGCTCCTCCACGGTGGCCTGCGCAAAGCCGCGGTACTCGATGGCGTCGTACATGCGGCCCAACACGCGGGCCGTGTCCTTCACGGACTCCTTGTGGCCGAGCTGAGAGCCTTCGGCCAGGTAGGTGACGTGCGCGCCCTGGTCGTAGGCCGCCACCTCGAAGGCGCAGCGGGTGCGGGTGGAGGGCTTCTCGAAGATCAGGGCGATGTTCTTGCCCTTGAGCCGGGGCTGCTCGTAGCCGCCGTACTTGGCAGCCTTGAGCTCGGCCGATAGCTTGAGCAGGAAGCGGATCTCCTCCGGGGTGAAGTCGAGGAGCTTTAAAAAGCTGCGGTTGCGAAGGTTGTAGGGCATAGGTGTGTAGTCCGTTGGTAGGGTAATCCGGTTGAGATGGTTGGCAGGGATGGTGGCTGAGCAAGGAGCAATGGGTGACGAGCCATGCGTAGCTACGACCGAACAACAGGTAGCCCGAACGGTGGGCTAGCGGGCGCCGGTGTAGACCAGCGCAGGGCGGCCGGCGCCGTCGTACAGGGTCAGCGTGGGGCCGTTGAGCTGGAAGCGCACGGCAGAGCGCAGCAGGGCCAGGTAGCGCTGCTCCTGGTCGTTCACCGCGGCCTCGCAGACGCGGCCGGTGACGCTCAAGCCGCCCACCGTCAGCCGGCCGGCGGCGTCGGCGGTGAAGGGGCCGCTGTAGTCGTTGCAGCCGGCGTTGCCGCTCAGGCGACCGTCCGTCCCGAAGTTCACGGTGAGCCGCGTTCCAGTCAACGGGGGCTGGCCGTCCAGCTGCGCCAAGGTCCAGAAGCCCATTAGCATCGGCCCGGCGGGCTGCACGTCCACGGCGGCGTCCTGGTACACCGTCGTGACATCCCCGCGCGCCTCCAGGCGATAGATCAAGCGGCCGACCTGGGTCGGGCATTCCTGCCAGTTGCCCACGACGGGGCCGTTGTCCAGGAGCACCACGCCCCCGCGCGTCAGGCGCACGGAGCGGACGCCGCCGCCGGTGGTCCACACCAGGTTGGTGCACTGGCCCACCTGCACCTGGGGCGGGTCGGCGTAGAACGCAGCGATCTGCGGCTGCTGGGGCGGCGCGGGCGTCGGCGTAGGCGGCGGGGGAGGCGGTGGAGGCGCCGGGGTCGGGGCGCCCACCGCCAGGGTGAGCAGGCCCTGGCTGGTGCCACCGGGGCCGGTGGCCGTGAGCTGGTAGCTGTGCACCCCGGCCGGCGGGCACTCCTGCAGGGTGCCGCTGACCGGCGCGGCGTCCCACAGCACGACGCCGCTGCGGGACAGGGTCACCCGGCTCACCTCGCCCTGCACCACCCAGTCCAGGTTGACGCACTGCCCCTGGGCGATGGGGCCGGGCGGGTTGGCCAGGAAGCGCGCGATGACCGGCGCGTTGGCCACGGGCGTCACGGTCACTGTGATCTGGCGCACCTGCACGCTGCCGTCTGTGCCCACCACCCGCAGGAAGTAGGTGGTGGTGACCGGCGGGCACTCGGTGCGGCTGGCCTGGCCGGCGACGCCGCCGTCCTCCCAGCGCTGGAACTGGCTATGGAAATAGACCGCCTGCACGTTGACCACGTTCCAAGCGAAGGTGACGCACTCGCCGGCGCGGATGGCGGTGCGGTCCACCGTGAAGTTGATGCCGGGCGCGGGCGGCAGCGTGGGCACGGGGGTGGGCGTAGGCGCTGCGGGCACCCGGATGCCCACCCAGATCGTCTCGCCGAAGCGGATGCCCTGGGCGTTGGCCATCTGCCAGAAGCCCTGGTAGCCGCCCGGCCTGGTGGGCGCCACAAGCTCGACATAAAAGTCGTACAGGCCGTTGGGCGGGACGGCGCCCTGCACGTAGACCCGCTGCCCGCCCATCTGTGCCTCCGGCGTGTTGCCGCGCACGAAGTCCAGGAAGTAGCGGCCGTCCCAGGTGCAGGTGCCGGCGTTGCGCACGCGCCAGCCCTTGAGGAAGCGCTGGCCGGGCGCCAACAGCGGGGGAGCGTTCATGGCCTTGTCGTCGAAGCTCAGGTCGGCCACCCAGGCCATGCCGTCCAGGCAGGCCGCCGGCGTCGGCGCCGGCAGCGGCGTGGGCTGTTCGGGGACGGGCGTGGGCTCCGGCTCCGGCGGCGGCAGGGGCAGCACCTCGCCCGGGTCTAGGTCTAGGTGCTGGGCGGCCAGCCGGGCCACCACACCCTCGGCCTGCAGCGCGGATAGAGCGTCGTTGATGGCCCGGCGCAGGGCTGTCTCCCCCTTGGGCAGGGCGATGGCCAGCCGTTGGCGGTTGAACCCCTGGGCGGCGATGCGCAACCCGCCCTGGCCGGCCAAGCGCTGCGCCGGCACCAGGTCCAACATGGCCGCGTCGGCCAGCCCACGGCGCAGGTCTGTCGCCGCTTGTTCCACGTCGCCGTAGAGGAGCAGGTTGCCCTCCGGCAGCAGGCCAGGCCTCACCAGGGTTTGGCGCAGATAGGTCTCGTAGACGCTGCCGCGCTGGACGGCCACCCGCAGGGCCGCCAGGTCCTGGGGCGAGGCGATGCGCGCCGGCGAGTCGGCCGGCACCAGCACCGCGTCCTCGCCCACGTAGTAGACGTTGGAGAAGTCCACCAGCTGTTGGCGCTCCGGGGTGACGGAGATGGCGGCAATGGCCGCGTCCAGCTGGCCCAGCACCAGCGCCGGGCCTAGGCCGTCGAAGGCGAAGTCGTTGAACTCGATGGCGACCCCCAGCCGCCGGCCGATGGCCTGCATCAGGTCAATGTCGAAGCCGACCAGGCGGAAGTTCTCGTCGTAGTACTGAAAGGGGGGATAGTCGGCGGCCACGCCCACCACCAGGCGACCGGCCTGCTGCGCCCGCTGCCACGCATCTGGTGTCGGGGTCGGGGTGGGGAGGGGACGGGTGGGCGTCGGGGTGGGGAGCGCTTGGGCGCCGCAGGCTGCGGTGAGGGCGGCCGCGAGCAGCAAGGCGGCCACCAGCAGCCACGGCTTGGGCTGTGAGCTCATGAATGGGTCCTCGATGCAGGGGCGGTCAGGCCTCGATGTCGTCCAGGAGGTCGCCCAGCTCCTGCTCCAGCGTGTCGTCCAAGGCGCTGAAGGGGACTTCGGTGAACTCCCGGTCCAGGCGGTCGAGGAAATCGCGCAGCCGGAGCACCGGCGTCTGGCGCTCCAGCTCGGCGATCTTCTCGTCCATGGCGGCGATCAGGCCGGCGCTCTGCCGCTCCAGCTCGCTCAGGTCCAGGCCCAGGCCGAGCATGTGGTTGACGCGCACCATCACGTCGTACCAGGCCTTGAAGTCGTTGTCAATGCGCAGGCCGGGAATGGTCTGGGAGAGCTCGGAGAAGTCGTAGGCCGGGACGAACGCGTAGAGGTCCACCACCTCCAGCCCCCGGCGCTCCGCCCGGTCCACCAGGTAGGTGCCGATGGTGCTGCCTCCCTCGTAGTTGGAGAAGATCAGGCCGTAGCGCTCCAGCTGCCGCTTCATTCCCCACAGGCTGTAGACGCAGTGGATATGGCGATCGCGGCGGTAGGGCAGCGCGCCGTAGACGCCCCCCAGCGCCACCACCCGGCGGACGCCCAGCGCCTGGATCGCGTCCAACAGGGTCTCGACGTAGTACAGCGCACGCAGGTGCGGCTCGTGGCCCAGGAAGATCACCAACCCCTTGCTGTTTACCTCGGCGTAGTGGAACTCGTTGATGTAGGCCTCCATGGACTGGCGATAGCCGTCCCGGAGCTTGATCTCCGGCCGCAGGAAGTGGTGGGTGCCGGGGACCTGGAAGAGGTAGAACCCCTCGTCGCGCAGGTAGCCGATACGTCGCGCCTCGGTGAGCTCGACGAGGTACTGGGGCAGCCGCGAGGAGACGTTGCCGGCGTCGGCCCACTGATGCCAGCCGGCGATCATGAAGACTTCGGGGGCCGCTGGGCGCTCCCACAGCTCGACGGCGGGATTGGTTTCGGTCATTGCACGCTCGTATCCAGGGTTGGCGCCATTATACCGCTTTCACAGGAGGGGTGCAAACTGCTCCCGGCGCAGGGAGGAGACGTGTGGTGGGACAGGCTGGCGGGCCTTGGGTGCTATGGGCGGCATGCGCGGCGTCCCTGGCGGGCTTTGTGGGAGAGCTGCCGAGCCCCGTTCACGAGGCGCCGCCTTGTAGCCGGGCGATTTCATCGCCCGGCCGGCCTGCGCCCGGCGGACGCGCCGCGCTGACGGGCGGCGGGCGCCGGTGGGCGAGGGACGAGGGATGAAGTCCCCTGGCCAGGTCATCGCGCCTGCTGAAGCGGGCTTTGGGGGATGCAAATCGTCCTCTCCCCTGCGTCTTGGCAGCAGGGTTGGGCGCGGTGTATACTGCGGCCAATCCCAACCATGGAGCGCCCCATGACCCACCACATCCTCACCCACCAGCAGGACGGCATCCTGCGCATCCAGTTCAACCGGCCGGAGAAGAAGAACGCTATTACCCTGGCCATGTACGAGGCCATGACCGCCGCGCTGGGCCAGGCGGAGGCGGACCCCCAGGTGCGGGTGGTGTTGTTCACCGGCAGCGACGACTGCTACACCGCAGGCAACGACCTGAAGGACTTCCTGGAGTCGCCGCCCACCGGCCGCGACAGCCCGGTTTTCCGCTTTCTGAAGGCGCTGATCGCGGCGGAGAAGCCGGTGATGGCCGCAGTGCAGGGAATCGCCGTGGGCATCGGCACCACCATGTTGCTGCACTGCGACCTAGTGTACGCCGGCGCCACCGCGCGCTTCCAGTTTCCCTTCGTGAACCTGGCCCTCACGCCGGAGGCGGGGTCCAGCCTGCTGCTGCCGCAGCTGGTGGGCCATCGTCGCGCGGCGGAGCTGCTGATGCTGGGGGAGATGTTCGACGCCGAGACCGCGCGCACCCTCGGCCTGGTGAACGCCGTCTACCCGCCGGAGGCGCTGGCCGACGCGGCTTGGCAGGTAGCCCGCCGGCTGGCCGCCAAGCCGCCGGCCTCGGTGCGGCTGACCAAGCGGCTGCTGAAGCGCGCCGTGCTCCCGGCCCTGGAGGAGGCCATGGCCGAGGAGGGGAAGCACTTCCTGACACGGCTGCGCTCCGAGGAGGCGCGGGAGGCGATGCAGGCCATCCTGGAGCGCCGCGCGCCCGACTTCTCGCGGTTCAGCTGAGCGGGCTGCGCCGCCGAGCCCGTTGGCCACGAATTTCACGACTGCTTGTCCTACCCTGGCCAACGGCGGCGCAGCGAGAGGGAAACCGCACGGCGAAAGGACGACGAAGGTAACCCAACTCCTGCGGAGTTGGGCTACACATTGGTTGGCCGCTGTTCCTCCCCTTCACTGCGCAGCAGGGGGCCGATCTATGCCGCTCAGCTCGCGGGCGGTGCGCAGGGTGTTGCCCAGGTACATGGCCAGCAGCAGAGCGGCCAGCGCCGCCACGGCGATGTCCAGCGGCAACACCGGGCCCCAAGGGGTCTGCACCGCGCGCGGGCCGAGGAAGAACATGCCCACGTTCAGCAGGCCGATGATCACCCGCCCCTCGGTGGGCCCCAGCTTGCCGTAGGAGATCTTGAACACGCCGGTGACGAAGGTGCGCACGTAGACGTAGACCGACATCAACAGGTAGCCGATGAGCGCCATGGCCGCCACGTTGAAGGAGACGTAAGGCGAGACGCCCATGCCCAGGATCACCAGCATCTCGTTAAGGCCGTCTATGGTATGGTCAATGAAGAAGCCGTACTTGGGCCGCTGGATATTGCGGTAGCGGGCCAGGGTGCCGTCTAGGCTGTCGCCGTACCAGTTGATCACCAGCCCCAGGTTGGCTACCCATAGCCAGGCGGGGTTGAAGTTGGACAGCCAATAGCTGACGAAGATCACCAACCCGCCAAAGGTGCCGATGGCAGTCAGCTTGTCGGGGGTCATCCATGCGGGCTGCCTTGCGGCCAGCCATTGCAGCGCCGGCCGCTCCAGAGGGCCCAGCAGGATGTCGTTGACGCGACGATGCTCCTTGGGATCGGTGGACATAAGACCTCCTGGGGGTAAGGTTAAGGACAGTTTAACACGCTCCTGCCTTCTGCGCCAACGGGGAGATAGTTTACACAAGGACGCCCGCGCCATGGGAGCCTGGCTTACGCAAAGTTTGCCGAAGTGGGCTTAATATTTAACTCGTCTTAAGCAATGCGGCCCGCAAGCGATGGGACGTGGACAGCTACCGCTGCAATGGGCACACCGATGTCCCCCTGCTCAAGGGAGGCGATGTGAACCAGACGTCTCTTGACCGCCAACCTGTGGCCCCTGAGGCGCGCAGCCAAGCGTGCGCGCAGATGTTGCGCACGTGGGTGGAGGCGCTGATGGAGCGCTCCATGCGCCACTTCACCCAGTTCCTGCGCGAGGAGGGGCTGTCCGTGCCGCAGGCCAGCACCCTCTTCCGCCTCTACTACCGCGGGCCGGCTGCGGTGTCCGACATCAGCAGCCATCTGGGCGTCACCAACGCGGCCGCCAGCCAGATGGTGGATCGGCTGGTGCAGCAGGGCTACGTGGAGCGGTGGGAGCTGCCGGAGGATCGCCGCGTCAAGCAGCTGGCGCTAACGGCGGCCGGCCGCGCGCTGATCGAGCGGGCCATTGAGGCGCGACAGGGCTGGCTGAGCCAGGTGCCGCAACACCTGACGCCAGACGAGCAGGAGACTTTGATGCAGACCTTGCCTCGTCTGATGGCGGCCGTCCGGCAGCTCAACGAGAGTGAAGCCGAAACCGATTAGGAAGGAGTGAGCAAGTTTGTTCGGATCCATGCCCATGCGAAGCAAGAGACGAGGCCACGAGGAGGACCAACGGGGCGCGCTGGGGCGGGCCATGCGCTACCTGTGGCGCTACCGTACCCAGGCGGCCCTGCCCTACCTGTTCCTGGTGATCGCTACCCTCTCCCAGTTGGCGGTGCCCAAGCTGCTGGGCCGCCTGATTGACGCCATCACCGGCGGCGTGATCGCCCAGGCCATCGTCCCCTACCTGGACCGCATCCCCGGCCAGTTCCTTTCCCTGTTGCTGGAGCAGCTGGGCTACACCCGGGAGAAGCTGGTGGCGCTGGCCGCCGACGCCGAGCGCACCCTGATCACCTCGGCCCTGGCCATCGTGGCCTTTGCGCTGGTGCGCGGGGTGTTCGCCTACCTGCAGACCTACTGGGCTGAGCGCAACTCGCAGACGGTGGCCTTCGACCTGCGCAACGACCTCTTCGCCAAGATCTCCAAGCTCTCTTTCTCGTACCACGACCGCAACCAGACCGGCCAGCTCATGGTACGGGCCACCGACGACGTGGAGAAGGTGCGCCTCTTCATCGGCCAGGGCCTGCTGCAGGCCGTGGGCGGCCTGGTGCTGCTGGTCGGCACCCTGGTCATCCTGCTGACCACCAACGTCTCCCTGACCCTGGTGGTGCTGCCCATCCTGCCCCTGGCCCTGATCATTTTCGCCGTCTTCGGGGCAGTGAGCCAGCCCTTGTTCGTCAAGGTGCAGCAGCGGCTGTCGGCCCTGAACACCATCCTGCAGGAGAACCTGGCCGGCATCAAGGTGGTTAAGGCCTTCACCCAGGAGCGCAGCGAGCAGCAGAAGTTCGCCGTCGCCGCGGACGCGGTCATGAAGCAGCAGATCACCGTCAGCCGGCTGTTCTCCTTCCTCTTCCCCTTGGTGTTCCTGATCGCCAACGTGGGCCAGGTGCTGGTGCTCTATTTCGGCGGCCGGCAGATCATCGGCAACACCCTTACCCTGGGGCAGTACCAGGAGTTCAGCCTCTACCTGATCTTCGTCTTCCTGCCTCTGGCGCAGCTTGGCATCGTGATCCCGCAGATGGCGCAGGCCTCGGCCTCGTCGGCCCGCATCTTCGAGATCCTGGACGCCAAGAACGAGGTGGAGAACAAGCCGGGTGCCGTGCCGCTGCCGCCGGTGCAGGGGCGGGTGGCCTTCGAGAACGTCACCTTCCGCTACTTCAAAGGCGGCGAGCCGGTGCTCAAGGACATCAGCTTCGTGGCCGAGCCGGGGCAGACCATCGCCTTGCTGGGCGCCACCGGCTCCGGCAAGACCACCATCATCAACCTGATCCCTCGCTTCTACGACCCCACCGAGGGCCGGGTGACCATTGACGGCTACGACCTGCGGGACGTGACCCTGGAGAGCCTGCGCTCGCAGATCGGCATCGTGCTGCAGGAGACCACCCTCTTCGCCGGCACCATCCGGGACAACATCGCCTTCGGCCGGCCCGACGCGTCGCAGGAGGAGGTGGAGGCCGCAGCCCGGGCGGCGGCTGCCCACGACTTCATCGTGGCCTTCCCCGACGGCTACGACACCCCCGTGGGCGAGCGGGGCGCTACCCTCAGCGGCGGCCAGCGTCAGCGGATCGCCATCGCCCGCGCCTTGCTGATGAACCCCCGCATCCTGATCCTAGACGACAGCACCAGCGCAGTGGACGTGGAGACGGAGTACCGCATCCAGCAGGCCCTGGACCACCTGATGCAGGGCCGCACCAGCTTCGTCATCGCCCAGCGCATCAGCACCGTCATGCACGCAGACCAGATCCTGGTGCTGGACAAGGGGCGCATCGTGGCCGCAGGCAAGCACCATGAGCTGATGGAGACCAGCGAGCTGTACGCCGAGATCTACTCCTCGCAGCTGGTGGAGGACGCCACACCGGAGGCCGAGGAGTCGCTGGAGCCGGCAGCGGAGCCGGCGTGAGGAACGCCGGCCAAGGAGAGAGGCGCTCCCCACTGTGGAAGATGAACACAACGATCCGGCTACCCCGCCGAACGTGCACTGCGTGCGCCGGCGCCAGCCACAAGGGGATGAAGTCCTCCGGGTTGGCACAACGGCGCCCGGTCAACGGGGCTTGACCGTGCGCCATTGTGGCTGCTGAGCCGGTGGAGTTGAGCCCTGTCCCTGCCTGCGAAGGGTGGGGCGCTCGTCCTGGTGCGGAACCGGGAAGGAACGGAGAGAAGCACTTATGTTTGGAAGCACCGAAGGGCTGCGACGGGTGATGTCGCAGGACAACATCAAGCCCCGCAACACGCGGCAGACCCTGGGCCGCCTGCTGGGCTACTTCAAGGCGTATACCCCGGTGTTGCTGGTGGTGGCGGCCTTGCTGATCGGCACCACCTGGGCGCAGGTGCGCATCCCGGAGCTGATCGGCAACACGGTGGACTGCTTCCTGGCCGGGCCGCCGGCCGACGCGGCCGGCGCTGCCGCCGCGCCGCCGGCGGCGTTGTCCAGCCTGTTGGGCCAGATCGGCCAGAGCAGCGCGCAGCGCTGCGCCGAGGTGGCCAACCCCGCCGCGCTGACCACGGCCGACCGCCTGGCCGGGTTGGGCCGCAACGCGCTGATCATCCTGGCGCTCTACGTCTTCATCTCCCTAGGCACCGGCCTGCAGTTCTTTCTGACCACGTGGGCCGGCCAGCACGTGCTGCGCAACATCCGCAAGGAGCTGTTCAGCCACCTGCATCGTCTGTCCATGGGCTTTCACACGGAGCACGAGGCGGGCGACCTGATGAGCCGCATCACCAACGACAGCGAGGTGATCTCGCAGGCGCTGAACTTCGCCTTGATCCAGGTGCTGGGCGGCGTGCTGCTGCTGGGCTGGGTGGCGGTGCAGATGCTGCGGCTGAGCGTGCCCTATGCCCTGATCAGCCTGGTGGCCGTGCCGGCCATGCTGGTGGCCACCCTGTGGCTCTCCAACCAGGCGCGCAAGGCCTTCCGCAAGGCGCGGCAGGACCTGGGCAACGTCAACGCAGAGCTGCAGGAGGGGATCTCGGCGGTGCGGGAGGTGCAGGCCTTCGGCCGCGAGGAGGAGAACATCCAGCAGTTCATGGCGACCAATGCGGCTAACCGGGACGCCAACATCAAGGCGGTGAGCTACACCAGCGCGCTGGCGCCCACGCTGGAGGCCCTAGGCTTCGCCGCGCTGGCGTTGGTAGCGGCCGTGGGCGGCTTGGCGCTGCTGCGCAACCAGCCCCTCTTCGGCACTGCGGTCTCGCTGGGCCTGGTGATCACCTTCATCACCTACGTGCAGCGCTTCAACCAGCCCATCCAGCAGATTGCGATCCTGTGGACCAACGTGCAGAACGCCATTGCGGGCATGGAGCGCATCTTCAACCTGCTGGACGAGGTGCCCACGGTGCAGGACGCGCCGAACGCCCAGGAGATGCCGCCCATCCGTGGGGAGGTGGAGTTCCGCGACGTCCACGCCGAATACAAGGAAGGGGTGTCGGTGCTGCACGGCGTGAGCTTCAAGGCGGAGCCCGGCCAGACGGTGGCCATCGTCGGCCCTACCGGCGCCGGCAAGACCACCATTATCAACCTGATCCCCCGCTTCTGGGACGTGACCGACGGCCAGGTGCTGATTGACGGGATCGACGTGCGCACGGTCACCCAGGAGTCGCTGCGCCGGCAGATCGGCATCGTGCTGCAGGAGCCGTCCCTGTTCAGCGCGACGATCAAGGAGAACATCCGCTTCGGCCGGCCCGAGGCCACCGACGAGGAGGTGTTGGCCGCGGCTAAGCTGGCCCGGGTGGACAGCTTTGTGGAGCGACTGCCCGACGGCTACGACACGGTGCTGGGGGAGCGGGGCAGCGGCCTGAGCCAGGGCCAGCGCCAGCTGATCGCCATCGCCCGCGCGGCGCTGGTGGACCCCCGCATCCTGATCCTGGACGAGGCCACGGCCAGCGTGGACACCCGCACCGAGCGGCTGATCCAGGCCGCGCTAGAGCAGCTCCTGGCCGGCCGCACCAGCTTCGTGATCGCCCACCGGCTGAGCACCATCCGCAACGCGGACGTGGTGCTGGTGCTGGACAAGGGGCGGATCGTCGAGCAGGGCACCCACGAGGAGCTGCTGGCCCGCCGCGGCTTCTACTACAACCTGTACATGAGCCAGTTCCGCCGCCAAGCGGCCATGATGGGCGTTCCCTCGGCGCCGGCAGCGGCCCCCGGCGGAAACGGGTACCAGGCGAGGGAGCTGGCGAGGGCGTGAGCGGTGACCGGTAGCCGGTAGACAGTAAACCGTGAACGGTGAACGGTAATCAGTGGATATTGGGGAATCTTCGGACAAGGGCGTCCCTACTACCAGGGGAGCGCCGGTTCTCGGGACAACGGGTCTCACCCTCTCTCAAGCGGCCTGCTTCCCCTTGCTCGGCCACCGCTCACCGTGTACCGGTCACCGTTCACGGTTCACTGATCACCGTTCACCGTAGACTGACCACCGGTCGCCGACGACGGAGGCACGGCGCGCAGGTCGCGGCCGAAGGGAAGCAGGGCCAGGGGGATCAGCTTGAGGTGCTGCAGGGCGAAGGGGATGCCGATGATGGTGATGGCCAGCAGCAAAGCAGAGCCGGCGTGGGCCAGGGCGATTTCCCAGCCGATGAACACCAGCCAGATCACGTTGAAGATCAGCCGCAGCGGGCGGTTGGCGTCCGGCAGCTCCACGATCTGCTTGCCGAAGGGCGCGAAGGTGGCCCAGCCCAGCTTGATGGCCTGCAAGCCGAAGGGGATGCCGACGATGGTGAGGCAGAGCAACAGCCCGCCTAGGATGTAGCCCAGGCCGGCCAGGAAGCCGCCGAAGATCAACCAGATGATGTTGCCGAGCAGGCTCATGAGGGGGGTCTCCTTGGGTGTCTTTGGTGCGCGCCGGCGCAACTGTGCCTGCGCGCTCACTGTGCTTTACGCTGGTGGGGCGGGTGGGGTTGCAGGGGGCGAGATTGGCGCGAGCGACGGGGTCAGAGGCTTGCGGTTTGACAGGGTGTCGGCCAGAGTTATAATCGAGCTTGCCGGTTGGGTGACTGGCGCCTTTGGTGTGCATGCAGCGGTCGGGACAAGAAGGATACTACGTCAACGAATAACCGAATGAACGAATGAGGCGCACGCGCACACCTTTGGCATACGCCCATTCGTTTATTTGTTGCGCATTTGCTAGCCGTCTTTTCACAACCTTCAGCCTGCCTCGCCTATGAACTCCTACGAACGCTTTGTCGCACGGCTGAAGGGTCAGCCGGTGGACCGAGTTCCCAACTTCGATATCCTGATGACCTTCGCCGCCCACTACATCGGCCAGCCCCTGTCGCGCTACTACCTGGACCATCGCGTGCTGGTGGAGGCCAATCTGGCGGTGGCCGCCGACTTTGGCATAGACATCCTGCAGGCCATCTCGGACCCCTACCGCGAGGCCGCCGACTTTGGGCTGGAGGTGGAGTTCCCGGCCGACGGCCTGCCCATCAGCCGCCGACCCCTGATCCTCGAGCCCGAGGACCTGAAGAAGCTCGTCCCGCCCAAGCCGGAAACCGGACGCCGGATGAGCGACCGGCTGGAGGCCATCCGCCGCTTCCGCGAACAGGCAGGGGGCGAGATCCCCATCATGGGCTGGGTGGAGGGCGCACTGGCCGAGGCCTGCGACCTGCGCGGCATGTCCCAGGTGATGCTCGACCTGTTTGACCGCCCAGAGTGGCTGACGGAGCTGCTCGAGGTGTGCACCGAGGTAGCGATTGCCTTCGCTCGCGCCCAGGTGCAGGCCGGGGCCGACATCATCGGCCTGGGCGATGCCGTCTGTTCGCAGATCTCGCCCCGGATGTACCGGCAGTTCGCCCTGCCCTACGAGCAGCGCATCTTCCAGGCCGTGCACGAGATGGGAGCAGTAGCCCGCCTGCACATCTGCGGCAACACCACCCGCATCCTCCCCGACATGCTGCAAAGCGGCGCCGACATCGTTGACCTGGACTGGATGGTTGACCTCGGGAAGGCGGCACAGCTGAACGCCGACCGGGTGGCTCTATGCGGCAACTTCGACCCCGTCGCGGTAATGCTGCAAGGGACGCCGGAGCGCGTGCGGGCGGCCACGCGGGAGTGTGTACAGAAGGGCGGCAAACGCCTGTTCAGCGCGGCCGGGTGCGAGATTCCCGACGGAACGCCCGTGGCGAACCTGCTGGCGCAGCGCGAGGCTCTGAGCTCTGCGCGCTAAGGCGGACACCAAAATCGCCCAGAGATAGTGAAAGCAGTAACTTTCCGGGTGGGGGGACGTCATGATAGGTGACAGGGATGCTCATCGGCGGGCATCCCTGCCTCCTTTTCAAAGCACAAGGAGGTGCTTCATGAAACCCCCACGGGCGTTGAGTAGCCTGGTGCTTCCAGTGCTGCTGATGGTGTTGGTCGCGGGATTAGGCCAGGCGCAGGGTCCGGAGGGGGGCAC
>JANWYQ010000128.1 GCA_025055015.1 Caldilineales bacterium | reverse complement strand
CAGGGCAGCCAACGCGGCCTCGTACTGTGGCTCTGGTTGGTCGTTGTCGGCGTTAAGCGCGTTCACTCCAGTCTAAACCCTCTCGTCTCCACACTTGCCGCCATTCTACCATCGCCTCCCGCGCTGGTCAAGGGCTTTTTTTGTGAGCCTCCGCAGCCCGACGGCGCTTCGCCATCGTAAAACGGCGTTCGCTGCCTTTCGCCCGTTCCGATCTGCACAGCAGCGGACGTGGTCGCCGGCCGACCGCCACGGCTCTAGTTCACTGGCGCAGGCAGCTGGCGCGCCTCCTGGTAGGCCTCGCCCAGGCGGCGGCTGTAGAGGGCAACGGCGCCGGGTCCGTTGTAGTAGTACGCGAACTGCTGCCAGTTCCGCTGGCGCAGATACTGCATCAGCTGACCCGGTCGCGGGGCCGGCTTGGTGCGACAGAAGTCGAAGAAGCCGAGGACGTGCCAGCGCTCGTCGGCTTGAAAGGCGTCGTACATCTCGCGCGGCGTCCTGTAGCCCAACATGCGATGGTTGAAGACCATGATCTGGGGACCGCCGATGCTGATGCAATGCAGCGCCAGGTTCTCGCCGGCCAGGCGAGTGGCCAGGTTGAGGGCCGCGTACTCGTCGGCGAGGTCCCCAGAGTGCACGGGCCTGAAGGGCTGATCGAGGCGCTCGCGGTAGGCGTGGTTCTCCCACGGCTTGCCCGGAACACCGCCGCGGCCGCCGTGGCGGAAGTGCTGATCGTAGATGGCCTCCCGGGTCCTGCCCCAAACCCTGAAGAAGATATGGTTCTCGAAGCGGATCATCGCGCGGCCTGGGGTGTGGACGTGGCCATGGCTTTCCACGTTCCAAACGGCCAGCACCGCCGGCAGCTCTAGGGAGAGGCGACTGGCCAACATGCTCATGAGGCCGCCTAGGCGATTGTACGTATGGGCCAGCGACCTTCGCCGGCCCGACCAGCTGGGATTGACTTGAATAGCCACGGGCGGGCTCAAGGGCACCTGTTGAAACTCAGGGTTGTCCTTGAGGAACCCCTCGACCCCATCCGCTGCGGCCATAACAGCCGCCTGCGGCTCCAATGCATCGGCCAGCGCTGCCAGCGTCGCCGCGTCGAGGGTCGGCTCGGCGCCCAGCCCGCCGAGCTGCTTGAACTCGGACAACGCCTGCCTTGTGGCGTCATCCCAGACGCCGGTGATGAGCAACGGGGTCGGCCCAAGCTGGCTCAAGGCCCTTTGCACGAGCGCCAGCACCGTCGCCTCGTCCAGCAGATGGCCCGTGCTCAAGTTGTAGCGGGCGCGAAACCGCTTCAGCGCAGCCCGAGTGCGCAGGCCTAGGATGCCACTGACCACCAGGCGCTCGCCCTCGACGGCGTTCAACACGCGCTGGGCGAACCGCACCCGGTCGGTGGGAGGGTGGAGCCGGCCCGAGCCGGCTGGTAGGGCGGTGCTTGTCTCGTCCACGGCGTCCACGTCGAACGTCCCTGTCTAGGCGCGCGGAGGGCAGGAACCCGATTGCTCCTGGGGCTTCACGCCGCTGCGCCCTGGAAGATCGGCGCCACCACGTCGAAATAGGCCTGGGAGGCCTCGGTGAGCTCGAGAGGGCCCAGGTCCCACGGCACGCCCAGC
The DNA here is from genome assembly GCA_025055015.1 of Caldilineales bacterium. Taxonomy (GTDB): domain Bacteria; phylum Chloroflexota; class Anaerolineae; order JAAEKA01; family JAAEKA01; genus JANWYQ01. The sequence goes on along the minus strand of JANWYQ010000128.1, from coordinate 7,848 downwards.
TTCATCATGCGCACCACGTCGGGGCGATGGGTGCGGTGGAAGACCATGCCCGGCAGGTAAGCCGCCGGCCGAAAGCCGAAGTCCCACAGGGTTTGCTGAAGCCGCGGGGACTCGGCGTTCACGTCGCAGGTGAAGACCGCCGGCGTGTACCGCTCCTCCGCCGCCTCCAGCGCCAGCCGCAGCAACGTGCCGCGCACGGTGTCGTCCTGGCCGATCAGCTCCACCAGGCGCACCCCGTCGTCGTGCTCCTCGTACAGGAAGCCCACCGCACCGGCCACGTGGTTCCCCTTGTACGCCACCAAATAGTCCGCCTTGCGGGTGCGCAGCTGCGCGTAGCCCATGTCCACGTGCAGGGCCGAGAAGATCTCCGGCTCCACGTAGCGGCCGTGCTCGATCTTCAGCAGCCGCACCATGGCCTCGCCGGTCAACGGCCGAATCTCGAAGTGGCCATCGGAAGGATAGGGAGCGACGCCCGCATGCACCGCCACGTCGGGGTCCAGCTCCAGGTTGGTCAGCGACAGCCGAGCCAGCGGCGCCACCTGGGGGATGATGCCCACCCGCTCCGGCTCGCGCAGGAGCCTGCCGTTGCTGAAGAGCTGACCGCTGATGACGAAGCTCTCCCGCCAGGTCATCTTGTAGGCCATGGGCAGGAAGCCCAGCGGCGCCAAGCCCAGGCGCTCGCAGATCCGCTGCGTCTTGGGGTGGGTGGTGCGCGCCTCCGCAAAGGCAAAGTCCACGCGGTCGTCGGAGGCGTCCACCAGCGCAGCCATCAGCGCGCGTCCCAACCCCTTTCCTCCCGCGTCGGGCGACACCACCAGGCGACCGATCTCGCCGATGTTGTCGTTGTAGTCGCCAGCGTTCAGGATGCACGCGCCCGAGGCCACCACCTCGCCTTCATCCTCCACCACGAGCCAGATGATGTGGTCGGAGTAGATGCCGCGCTTCACCCACATGGGGTCGTAGAACTCCGGGATCGCGTAGTCGTCGCCGTAGTTAGCCCGAAACAGGTTAATGATGGCCTCGATATCGCTCTCTTGGACGGGACGGATGTTCATAGGGAGCTCTCGCGAGACAGATGCACGCTTAACGGGTCGTCACACACGGATGAAACCAGGGCCGAGGAGCGGCAACGAGTAGCACGCAACTTTCATGGCTGCACGGGTCAGCAGCCACACCCTTCAGCTGCCGGTCTATTGCAGCGGGCCGAACCAACCACGTCGCACCATCCACTTCCCAATTTCTAACACCGGCGACACGGTGAAAGCAACGCCCAGCACGATCAACCAGTCCTCCAGGGTCAACGCAAAGGTCCCAAACGCGTCGTGCAAGAAGGGAAGGTAGACGATCAGGCTCAACAACATCAGTTCCCACAGGATGGCAAGGTTCAGCCAGCGGTTGGCGAACGGTCGGTTCAGCACCGAATGGCGGTCGGAACGATAGTTGAAAGCCTTGAAGAACTGGATCAGGACCAGAGACACAAAGGTCATGGTCATAGCTTCCGCAACCGGACGACCGGAGTTTTGGGCCCAGGTAAACAGCCCCAGATTGACCACGGCCGACCAAAGCCCACCCATCATCATCAACGCCACCACCGGCCGGGTGAAGATGCCGGTGCGCGGGTTGCGCGGCTTGCGCCGCATCAGGTCGCGATCGGGCGGGTCCACGGAGAGGGCGAGGGCCGGCAGCCCGTCGGTGGCGAGGTTGACGTAGAGCACTTGCACGGCGGTCAGCGGCAGCGGCAGGCCGGCCAAGGTAGCGCCGGCCATCAGGCCGATCTCGCCGATGTTGGACGACAACAGGTACATCAGATATTTTTTGATGTTGCCGAAGATGGCGCGACCCTCTTCTACCGCGGCGACGATGGAGGCAAAGTTGTCGTCGGTGAGGGTCATGGACGCCGCCTCCTTGCTGACGTCCGTGCCTGTGATCCCCATAGCAATGCCGATGTCCGCCTTCTTGAGCGCAGGCGCGTCGTTCACGCCGTCGCCGGTCATGGCCACGATGTGGCCGTGCTTCTGCAGCGCCGTCACCACCCGCAGCTTGTGCAGCGGCGACACGCGCGCGTAGACCTCGATCTGCTCCACCTCGCGCTCGAACTGAGCGTCGTCCATGGCTTCCAGCTCGGCGCCGGTCACGACGCGTCCTGTCTTAAGCAGGCCAAGCTCCCGGGCGACGGCCTGCGCAGTGAGAGGGTGATCGCCCGTGATCATGGCCACCTTGATGCCGGCCTGCTCGCACGCCTGTACGGCCAGCTTGGCCTCCGGCCGCGGGGGATCAATCATCCCCACCAGGCCCAGGAACGTCATCCCTCCCTCGGCGTTGTCCAGGGACGCACCGGGCTTGGTGGCAACCCCAAGCACGCGCAAGGCCTGGCCCGCCATCTGTTGCGCCTGGGCCAGGATAGCGCTGCGATCTGCCTCGCTCAGGGGCTGGACGCCGTCGGCCGCCACCCAGTGAGTGCAGCTTTCCAGGATGACCTCAGCGGCGCCCTTCGCGTAGGCTACCGGGCCGTCGGGCGTCGCGTGCAGGGTGGTCATGCGCTTGGTCTCGGAGGTGAAGGGGATCTCGCCGATGCGCGGGAACTGCGCCTCCAGCACGGCTCGGTCCAGGCCGGCCTTGGCTGCAGCCACCACCAACGCCGCCTCCGTCGGATCGCCCTTGATCTCCCAGTGGCCGTTGCGGACCACCAGGCGGGCGTCCGAGGCCAACGTAGCGCCCCGCAACAGCTCCAGCAGCGGCTCCGACGGTTCGCAGGACGAGCCGTTGCGCGAGAACCCGCCCACCGGCTCGTAGCCTGCGCCGGAGACCTCGACGAGCTGGTTGGCGACGAAAATCTGGCGTACGGTCATCTCGTCGCGCGTGAGCGTTCCGGTCTTGTCGGAGCAGATCACGGTGGTGCTGCCCAGGGCCTCCACCACGGGCAGACGGCGCACCAGGGCGTGACGCTTCACCATCCGCTGCACGCCCAGGGCCAGCGAGATGGTCACCACGGCCGGCAGGGCCTCGGGCACCACGGCCACGGCCAGGGCAATGCCGAAGATGAACATCTCGATAAACGGCTGGCCGCGCAGCAGCCCCAAGACGACGATCAACGCCACCACTGCCAGGGCCGCCTTGGCCAGCGTCTTGCCCATGCGGTCCAGGTTCTCCTGCAGCGGGGTCTTGCCGGCCTCCACCTCCTGGAGCATGCCGGTGATCTTGCCGAACTCGGTGTTCATGCCGGTAGCGACCACCACCGCCTTCCCGCGGCCGTAGGTAACCACGGTGCCGGAGTACACCAGGTTCCGGCGGTCGCCCAAGGCCAGCGTCTCGTTGGCGAGGGGGGCGGTATGCTTCTCCACCGGCACCGACTCGCCGGTGAGCGCAGCCTCTTCCGCTTGCAGGTTGACCGCCTCGATCAGCCGTCCATCGGCAGGCACCACGTTGCCTGCTCGCAGCAGGATCACATCCCCGGGCACTAGCTCGCGCGCCGGTACCTCCACCTCCTCCCCATCGCGCAGGACGGTGGCGGTCGGCGCAGCCATGCGGCGCAGAGCCTCGATGGCCCGCTCGGCGCGATACTCCTGGATGAAGCCCAGCAGAACAGCGAAGAACACGATCACGATGATGGCCACGGCTTCGATGCCATGCCCGAGCACGATGGAAAGAGCCGTGGCGATCAGCAGGATGATGATCAGCACGTTCTTGAACTGCTCGAGCAGCACCGCCCAGGGGGAGATGCGGCCGGCGGCGCGCAGCTCGTTGGGGCCGTATTCGGCCCGCCGTTTCGCCGCTTCCTCGCCGGTGAGGCCGGCGGCGCGGGTGTTGAGAAGGGTCAGGACCTCTTCGGTGGGAAGGACGTGCCAAGCAGCGTGTGGTTGCATGAACGGGCTAGGTTAGGGGTTGGGATGATGGGGGGGACAGCGCCGGCGATAACGCCGCCGGCGCCAGACCCGTCGTGGAGGATGTACAGCGGACACTGCGGCCGGAGAGACCAAGCTGCCCGCCGGCCTGGGGTCCACGCAAGTATATCACCTGGGGCGGGTTTGGTCAACCACGTGGCGAGGAATGCAATCGCCATCCGTTCTCCTCGTCCTCCGGCTGCTTTGTCTGCAGCCTGCCCATGCGCTATAATCCCATGAGCGCCTGCGTTGCCGGGCGCAATCGTTGAACAAGGATGGGACCGGCCAGGCCGAGACCCGCCCAACTCCAGAGCCGCCAAGACCCAAGGAGACACCCAGCGATGGCTTTCTCGCCGGCCGACGCCGACCCGGCCGCATGGACCGACGACCTGCAAGCGCAGGTGGACCGCATCGTGCGCACCGCGCTGGCCGAGGACATCGGCGACGGTGACGTGACCACCCTCCACACCATCCCGGAGGACTACACGCTGCGCGGCCAGTTCCTGGCCAAGGCCGACGGAGTGGTGGCCGGCCTGGCGGTGGCGCGGCGGGTGTTCGAGCTGTTGGACCCCCGGGTACGGATTACCGAGCTGGCACGCGACGGTGAGCGGGTGCGCGCAGGCCAGGTGATCGCTGTCATCGAGGGCCCAGGCCGCGCCATCCTCACCGGCGAGCGGGTGGCGCTGAACCTGTTGCAGCGCATGTCGGGCATCGCCACCGCCACCCGGCGCTTCGTGGACGCAGTGCAGGCGGTGGGCGCCAAGGCGGTGATCCTGGACACGCGCAAGACTGCGCCCGGCCTGCGCGCGCTGGACAAGTGGGCCGTGCGGCTGGGCGGCGGCCAGAACCACCGCTTCGGCCTGTTCGACATGGCCATGATCAAGGACAACCACATCGCGGCGGTGGGCAGCCTGGCCGAGGCGGTGCGCCGCGTCCGGGCCGGCGACCCGCGGGGCCGGCCCATCGAGGTGGAGGTGACCAGCTTGGACCAGCTTCAGGAGGCGCTGGCCCTGGGCGTGGACCGCATTCTGCTGGACAACATGAGCCTGGAGCAGATGGCCGAGGCGGTGCGCGTAGCGGCTGGCCGCGTGCCCCTGGAGGCCTCTGGCAACGTCAACCTGGACACCGTAGCTGCCATCGCCCTCACCGGCGTGGACTACATCTCGTCCGGCGCCCTAACCCACTCGGTGCGTGCGCTGGACATCAGTTTGGACATCACGTGTCGCGAGTAACGCGTAGCTCGTAACTCAACGCATCGCTTGTTTCGTGTGACGCCCCCGTCGTTCAAGCAAGGACTGCTGCCATGTCAAAAACCCTTACTGTCACTGACCGCACCCGCATGAGCGTGGAGGAGATCTACCAGGACTTGAAAGCGCGCATCGGGGAATACACGCCTGACTTCGAGCTGCGCGTCAAGGCGGAGCTGGCCTGCGAGATCAACCAGCTCAAGGTACAGCGCAACGCGGTGATCCTGGGCCACAACTACATGGAGCCGGCGCTGTTCCACTCGGTGCCCGACTTCGTGGGCGACTCGCTGGACCTGAGCCGCAAGGCCGCGCGCACCGACAAGGACGTGATCGTCTTCTGCGGCGTCAAGTTCATGGCCGAGACCGCCAAGATCCTCAACCCGACCCGCACGGTGCTGTTGCCCTCGCTCAAGGCCGGCTGCTCCTTGGCGGCCAGCATCACCGCGGAGGACGTGCGTGCGCTTAAGGCGCGCTTCCCCGGCGTGCCGGTGGTCTCCTACGTCAACACCTACGCCGACGTGAAGGCAGAGAGCGACATCTGCTGCACCAGCAGCAACGCGGCCGCGGTGGTGCAGTCCCTGGGCAGCGACACCGTGATCTTCCTGCCCGACGAGTACCTGGCCCGCAACGTGGCCCGGGAGACGGGCAAGCACATCATCGTGCCCACGCGGCTGCCCAACGGGACCATCCACTTCGACACCACCGTGGACTTCCAGATGATCGGCTGGAACGGCCGCTGCGAGGTGCACGAGCAGTTCACCGTGGCCGACATCGAGATGGTGCGCAGCCAGTTCCCCGACGTGGTGATCCTAGCCCACCCCGAGTGCAGCCCCGAGGTGGTGGCTGCGGCCGACTTCTCCGGCAGCACCAACGCCATGATCCGCTTCGTGGAGCAGACCAAGGCCCCGCGCTACCTGCTGCTCACCGAGTGCGCCATGGGCGAGAACGTGGCCGCCGCCAACCCGGACAAGGAGATGCTGCGCCTGTGCATGGTGCGCTGCCCCCACATGAACCAGATCACCCTGGAGATGACCCGCGACTCGCTTCTCTACATGCAGTACGAGATCAACGTGCCCGAGGACATCCGCGTGCGCGCCGCACGGGCGGTGGAGCGGATGATCGCCATCGGTTGAGGCCGGGGGCAGCGTGAGCGAATATCTGGAAACCGAGGTTCTCGTCATCGGCAGTGGCATTGCCGGCGCCACCGTGGCGCTGGAGCTGGCCGACCGCGGGGTGCAGGTGCTGATGGCCACCCGCGGCAGCCAGCCCGAGGACTCCAACACCCTGTGGGCCCAGGGCGGCATCATCTACCGGGGCGTGGACGACTCGCCCGACGACCTGGTGGCCGACATCCTGCGCGCCGGCGCAGGCCACAGCTACCCTCCCGCCGCCCGCATCCTGGCCGAGGAGGGCCCCGAGGCGGTGCGCCGCATCCTGATCGAGCGGGTCGGCGTCCAGTTCGACCGCGACGAGCGCGGGGAGCTCGCCCTGGCGCTGGAGGGGGGCCACTCCAAGCCGCGCATCGTGCACGTGGCCGACTACACCGGCAAGGCCATCGAGCTGGCGCTGATCCGGGCGGTGCAGGCCCACCCCAACATCACCCTGCTCATCGGCCACACGGCCGTGGACCTGCTCACCCCCTCCCACCACTCCCTCAACCGGCTGGCGGTCTACCAGCGGCGCTCCTGCGTGGGCGCGTACCTGTTCGACCAGGCCACGCGGCAGGTGAAGCGCTGTCTGGCCCGGGAGACGGTGCTGGCCACCGGCGGCCTGGGGCAGATCTACCTGCGCACCACCAACCCATCCGGCGCGCGCGGGGACGGCGTGGCCATGGCCCAGCGCGCCCAGGCGCGGGTGATCAACCTGGAGTTCGTGCAGTTCCACCCCACCACCTTCTACCACGTCAACGCGCCTAACCTGCTGATCTCCGAGGCGGTGCGGGGCGCGGGCGCGCGACTGGTGCATGCGGACGGCCGGCCTTTCATGCAGCGCTACCAGCCGGAGTGGCGGGACCTGGCCCCGCGCGACGTGGTGGCCCGCAGCATCCATCAGGAGATGCTGGCCCACGACCTCACCCACGTCTACCTGGACCTGCGCTCCTACATCCCCCGCGAGGAGATCCTGCGCCACTTCCCCACCATTCGCCAGAGCCTGCTGCCCTACGGCGTGGACATCGCAGAGGACCTGGTGCCGGTGGTGCCTGCGGCGCACTACGCGTGCGGCGGGGTGTGGGTGGACGAGTGGGGCCAGTCCACCATCCAGCACCTGTACGCAGTGGGGGAGGTGGCCTGCACCGGCGTCCACGGCGCCAACCGGCTGGCCAGCACCTCGCTGCTGGAGGGGGTGGTGTGGGGCAGCCGCACGGCCCGCTACATCGCCGAGCACCTGCCGCCCCGCTTGACCATCTCGCCTGACGACATTCCCCCCTGGCGGGACGACGGCTTGGACGAGCCCGACCCGGCGCTGATCAGCCAGGACATGAGCAGCATCAAGCACATCATGTGGAACTACGTGGGCTTGGCTCGCACCACCCGGCGCCTGGAGCGGGCGCTGAGCGAGCTCTACCACCTGGAGACGGAGATCGAGCGCTTCTACCGCGCCTCCAAGCTCACCGACGCCCTCATCGGCCTGCGCAACGCCGTGCGCACCGCCATCCTGGTGGCCTCCGCCGCCTGGCAGAACAAGCGCAGCATGGGGGCGCATTATCGGGAGTAGGTGGT
>JANWYQ010000003.1 GCA_025055015.1 Caldilineales bacterium | reverse complement strand
AACACCCAGGCCTACTGCCCACCAAGACGAAAGACTATGGTCAATTGGTCCACTCGCCGAACGCCCACCTCCGACTCACGCACGGCTTGTCGCAGCTCCTAGTCCAGGAACTCCGGCGGGCGTCGCCAGTCAATGTCGCCGTGGGCAGCGGGGAAGAAGAAGGCCATGAACTCCGGAAAGTACTGGGTAAGGATCTCCTTCCACGGGTTATCGTAGTCGGCCGAGGATGGGGTCATGGGCTGCTCCTGGTCTGCGTTGGCGGTATTTTAACACAAGTGCGCGCAAAAGATAACTGCTCGGTGCCGCGCGGTTTGCGGGTCCGACGCGCTGACCTCTGCCTCTTGCGCCGTCGTTGGTTTACCGAACCAGTCTAGCTCCTTGTCACAGAACTTGCCACAAACTCGTTGCGTCTCCTATCCAGTTTGAGCGCTGCCGCAGGTTGGGGTAGACTGCGGCCGCACGGTCTGTGCTCGCTGCCAGGCTTAGCTTCGCAACGTGACCACGTCTGGCCACTCACAGTGCTCAGGGAAGGACCTATGAACCGGAAACATGGAATACAGCTTACGGCGGCGCTATTTCTCTTAACCCTTCTGGTGGCCTGTTCCAGGACACAGCCCGCTGCGGCGCAAGGGACCGGCTACGCCCTGCGCTTCTACGGCCACGGCACCAACGACATTGACCGGGTCAAGATCCGCCTGGACGCGCCTGCGCGGCCGGTGGACGTCGGCGCGACCGACTTCACCCTGGAGTTCTGGATCAAGGCCAACGCAGCCGACAACCCTGCCACGGTCAGCTGCGGTCAGAACGACGGCTGGATCACCGGCAACATCGTCTTCGACCGCGACGTGTTCGGCGACGGCGACTACGGCGACTACGGGGTCTCCCTGGGCAGCGGCCGCATCGCGTTCGGCGTCAACAACGGCACCAGCGGCAACACGGTCTGCAGCTCGGGGGTGGTGGCCGACGGCCAGTGGCACCACGTGGCGCTGACCCGTGTGCGCAACACCGGCCAGCTCCGGGTCTTCGTGGACGGCGTGCTCAGCGGCCAGGTCACCGGCCCCACCGGCGACATCAGCTACCGCGACGGCCGCTCCACCTCGTGGCCCAACGACCCCTTCCTGGTGATCGGCGCGGAGAAGCACGACTACGACCGCAACGCCTACCCCTCCTTCAACGGCCTGCTGGACGAGGTGCGCTTCTCCAACGTGGTGCGCTACACGGCCAACTTCACCCCGCCCACGGCACCCTTCACACCCGACGCGAACACTGTCGCTCTCTACCACTTCGACGAGGGGCCGGCGGGCCTGTGCGCCAACAACCAGACGGTCGTGGACAGCTCCGGCGCAGCGGGCGGGCCCAGCAACGGCGTTTGTCGGCCGGGAGGGTCCCCGCCTGCGGGGCCGGTCTACGTCACCGACACCCCCTTCGTCCCGGCGGTGACCGACCTGCGCATCGCCCTGACGACGACGGGCATAGAGCTGCGCTGGAGCGACGTGGGCGCCGGGGTAACCCGCTACGAGGTGTGGCGCAGCGAACAGCCCTACTTCCTGCCCGGCCAGCCCGGCGCAAGTCGTATCGCAGACAACGTAGCTCCCGTGCCCGGCGGCCAGGTGATCTTCGCCGACAACGCCAGCCACGCGCGCAACGCGCTGATCAACGACGCCTACCTGGTGCGAGCCGCCCGCGGCAGCCAGACCGGGCCCATCTCCAACCGCGTCGGCGAGTTCGACTACGGCCTGGGCGAGAACGCGGCGCCGCCCACGGCCACCCCTAGCCCGACCAGCACGGCCGGCCCGTCGCCCACCCCCACGCCGACGGCCACCCGCACGCCTACGCCCACCGTCACGCCCACCCCAACCCGCACCCCCACGCCGGGCCCCTCGCCCACGCCGACGCCTACCTCCCCCTCCGTGGCGGCGCAGGAGTGGAGCCAGCACGCCCACGACGCGCAGCACACCGGCTACACGGCGCAGACCGTCGCCTACCCCTGGCGGCTGCGCTGGATCTGGAACGGCGTCAGCCCTACAGGCGGCGTCAGCAAGGTCACCACGGGCGGGTCGCTGCCGCGCAACGTGCAGCCGGTGACCGGCGGCGGCCGGGTCTATGTGGCCGCCGGGGTGGACGGCGTCTTCGCACTCAGCGAGGCCACGGGCGCACAGCTCTGGCAACGCAACGGCATCGGTGACGTGCGCTCCACCGTGGCCTACGACGGGGACACGGGGGCAGTGTTCGCGGTCTCGGCCAACGGCACCCTCTACAAGCTGCGGGCCAGCGACGGCGCCGTGCTGGGCACCTTCAACAGCGGCCAGAGCAGCACCCTGCCCCTGCCGCCGGCCGTCATCGGCGACCGGGTGTTCTTCTCCATGGGCAACTCGGTGTTCGCGGTCAACAAGGCGACCATGGCCTTGATCTGGACCTACAACGCCGGCGCGACGGTGGCCGTGCCGCCCGCCTACTCACCGTCGCGGGACCTGGTCATCGTGGCCACCGAGCCCGACCTGTACGTCCACGCCATCCGCAACAGCAACGGCACTCAGCTTTGGCGGGTGCGGCCGGTGCATCCGAGTCGCAGCTTCGACAACCCCGATGACCCCACGGAGTACCGCTACGGCTGGCCGGTGATCGCCGAGGCCGCCGGCTATGTGCTGATCAAAGTGCGGCTGGGCTGGCAAGCGGTGTGGTACGACTGGCCGCAGACCAACGAGGGCATGCGCCAGTTCCTGACCGCCAACCCCGACCAGCAGGCGCTCTTCGTGCTGGACCTGGACGACGGCACGGTGCCCTTCATCGCCCACGTGGGCCACGGCGGCTACGGCGACGGCGGCTACCTGCCCATGGGCCCGCAGCCGGTGGTCAAGCGCCTGCCCAACGGCAAGGACATCGTCTACACGATTATCCGCGCCCAGCACGCCTACGACGCGCGCTGGGACTCCCACTTCGGCGAGATGGTGCTGGACGACACCACCGTCAGCGGCTATCTGGGCGGCTACGTGCGCTTCATCCGTTTCGACTGGCCGCCCGGCTCCTCGGACCCCTTCCTGCTCACCGACGAGCAGCCCAACGTGGCGGTAGCCGGCGACTACCTCTTCGGCGGGCACTGGGAGGCCGGCTTTGCGGCGCGCATCCTGGACCGCTCCGACGCGCTGGGCAGCTTCTCCAACCCCATCCCCACCGAGCGGCTGGCCACCGTGGTCACCTCCCAGGACGACGTGGGCGGCTGCGCCTTCAGCGCGTCCCACTACTGCCCCAGCAACCTGACCAACACCCGGCAGTACGACTTCGGCTTCTACATCTACTACAACCAGGGCGCGGTGTACGACCAGTACTGGAGCGAGTACGCGATCACCGTGGTGAGCAACGACAACCTCTACTTCCGCAGCACCGACGGCGCCATCGTCGCCCTGACCAGCGGCAGCCCGCAGACGACCGTTCAGGCCGTGCGCAGCGCCTTGCTGCCGCTGATCCAGCGGACGGTCGGTTGGCTACTCCCCTCTCCAGTCGAGGCTAAGCTGGCACCGCATGAGCAGCCGGAGGCATTAATCCCCTACACCGAGGCGCGGGCGTGGGCCGGTCGGCCGGTTACGGTCACCGGCGAGGTGCGCTATGTGTTTAACAACGGCAAGTACGTGCTGATCGGTTTCACCAATCCGCACCAGGGCGCCTTCAAGGCCCTCATCCGCCGGGAACACTGGCCTGCCTTCGGCGGCCGGCCCGAGGCGCTGTATCGCGTTGGCCAAGCGGTGCAAGTCACCGGTCTAATGCAGTGGTATCAAGGGGACCCGGCGATCTTCGTAACTGCGCCGGAGCAGATCAGCGCAGTCCGTTAGGCGCCCCGCGAGTGCAGGGGGACTTCGGCCGCGGCAGGGTCCTCCGGGGGCCATCTGGGGTTTAGCGCTTTCGACAGACTGGGCCAATCTCACAGATTGGCCCAGTCTCGGCGCGTTGCGTTCCAGCCGAGACGCTGACGCATCGCGTCCGTCACATGACCGGCCGCGTGACCTCCGGCACTGGTCAAGGTGACGCGGCGCGGCGTATGCTGGGGACGAAAAGCGACGGATCACACCTACCCCAGGCGAGGACCCCTATGACCCCTATGATCGCTGTCCACCAGCTTGTCAAACGCTACAACGGCGTCGCCGCCGTCAAGGGCATCTCGTTCGACGTGAAGGAGGGCGAGATCTTTAGCCTGCTGGGCCCCAACGGCGCCGGCAAGACCACGACCATCTCGGTGCTCTCCACCTTGCTTCCGCCATCCGAGGGGGACGCCGCCATCGCCGGCTACTCGGTGGCGCGCCAGCCGATGGCCGTGCGCCGCTTGATCGGCGTCGTGCCCCAGGAGCTGGCGCTGTACGAGGACCTGAGCGCCCGGGAGAACCTACTCTTCTGGGGGCGGATGTACGGGCTGTCCGGCCGCGACCTGCACCGCCGCGTGGAGGAGGTGCTGGCGTTGGTCGGCCTGGCCGAGCGCAGCAGGGACCGCGTCAAGACCTACTCCGGCGGCATGAAGCGCCGGCTCAACATCGGCGTCGGGCTGCTGCATCGGCCCCGGGTGCTGTTCCTGGACGAGCCCACCGTGGGCATTGACCCCCAGTCCCGCCGCGCCATCCTGGACTCGGTGAAGGCGCTCAACGCCGAGGGCATGACCATCCTCTACACCACCCACTACATGGAAGAGGCCCAGGAGCTCTCCCACCGCGTGGGCATCATGGACCACGGCGAGCTCATCGCCCTGGGCACCCAGGCCGAGCTCACCCGTCAGGTCGGGCAGTGCGAAACCCTGCTCCTGCACATCGGCGAGGCCGAGGACCCCCAGGCCCTGGCCCAGGCCCTGCAGAGCCTGCCCGGCGTGCAGCAGGCCACCGCCACCGACCACCAGGTGGCCGTGATTACTGCGGACGCCGCCCAGGTGCTAGCGCCCGTCGTCGCCCGCGCCGAGCAGCGGGGGATCAAGATCCATTCGGTGGACATCCAGGAGCCAAACCTGGAGGCGGTGTTCCTGCACCTGACCGGCCGCGGGTTGAGGGATCGGTGAGCAGTGAACGGTAATCGGTGACCAGTGATCAGTGATCGGTGATCGGTGAAAGGAAGCCAACGCCATGAAACCCATCCTCCTCATCGGCTGGAAGGACCTGCAAGTTACCTTTCGCGACCGTGCTGCGCTGCTGTTCATGCTGCTGGCGCCCTTCCTGCTCACCCTAGGCCTGGCCCTGGTCAGCGGACAGTTCAGCGAAGCCGGTCGCATCGAGCAGATCCCTGTGGCCATCGCCAACCAGGACGACGGCCAGCTCGGCCAGGCGCTGGTGAAGCTGTTCCAGGACAGCACGCTGGCCGACCTGGTGAGCCCGACCGTGGTCGCGGACCCGGAGGCCGCCCGCCGCCTGGTAGACCAGGACCAAGCAGCCGCCGCGGTGATCGTGCCGGCCGGCTTCACCGCCAGCATCGTGCCCGACGACGGCGCCGCCCCGCCTGCGGAGACCGTGGCTATCACCCTGGTGACCAATCCCGCCCGGCCCATCGGCGCCGGCATCGTCCGGGCCATCGTGGAGGAGTACCTGAGCCGCGTGGAGACGGGCCGCGTCGGCGGCGAGGTCATCGTGCGCCAGCTGGTAGAGACGGGCCGCCTGATGCCACAGCACATCCGCGCAGCGGCCCCGGCCATCGGCAGCCGCGCTGTGGTTGCGGCAGTGGCGGAGCCGGCCCTGCGCCTGCGCGCCGCCACTGCCGCCAGCGGGCCGGCGGACTTCAACCCCATGGCCGTCATGGCGCCCGGCATGGCCCTGCTGTTCCTGATGTTCACCGTGGCCAACGGCGGCCGGTCGCTGCTGGCCGAGCGGGCGCAGGGCACCCTGCCGCGACTGCTGGTGGCGCCGGTCACGGCCGGCCAGGTGCTGGTGGGCAAGCTGCTGGGCACCTACCTCGCCGGCGTAGCGCAGATGTTGATCCTAGTGGTGGGCAGCGCCCTGCTCTTCGGCCTGCGCTGGGGCGACCCCCTGGGCGTGCTGGTGTTGATCCTGGCGGCGGTCTTCGCCGCGCTGGGCTGGGGCATGCTCCTCACCGCGCTGGCGCGCACGCCGGGCCAGGTCACCGTGGGCGGCGCCGCCCTTATGCTGATCTTCGGCCTGCTAGGCGGCAGCTTCGTGCAGTTCGGCCTCATGCCGGGCTGGTGGCAGGCCCTCAGCCACCTCACGCCCAACGCCTGGGGCCTGGACGGCTTCACCGTCCTCAGCTTGGGCGGCACGTTGGCGGACCTGGGCCGGCCGCTGCTGGGCCTGGTGGTCATGGGCCTGGCCTTGGGCGCGGTCTCTCTCCTGCTCTTCAGTCGAAGGTCTCCGGAGAAACAGCTATGAAACTGCTCGCCATCTTCTGGAAGGACACCCTCTTGCGCTTCAGCAGCCGCTCCGAGCTGCTCTTCTTCCTGGTCTTGCCGATGCTGTTCACCCTTATCCTAGCCGGCGGCACCAACAACCAAGGCATGGAGCGCCTCCCCGTCTTGGTGGCCGACCAGGCCCAGTCTCCCCTGTCGCAGCAGATCGTGGCCGAGCTGGAGCGGTCGGAGGCGGTGCGGCCTGTGCTGGTCAGCCTGGAGCAGGGGGAGAAGGATCTGAAGGAGCGCCAGGCGGCTGCGCTGCTGATCATCCCCCCGGCATGCGACTGGGAAACGCTGCAAGCCGGCGTCGTGGAGCTAGAGCTGCGCCAGCTGCCCAACGACCTCAACGGCCAGGCTGCGGCGCAGGCCGTGCGGGCCGTGCTCTGGCGCCTGGGCAGCGCCGTCACCATCGCCCACCAGGCCGTGGCTGCGGCCGAGGAGGCACGCCGCTTCGAGGCCGCCGCAGAGCGGGAGGCCTACTTCGACGCCGCCCTCAGCTCTGCGCAGCGGCTGATGGCGGCTGCGCCCAGCCGGCTCCAGGTGGAGCCAGGGGCCGCCGCCGGCAGCGTGCCCTACGACCCGGCGGCCAACTCCTCGGCTGGCCAGCTCATCACCTGGGTCTTCATCCCCTTGATCGGCATCTCGGCCCTCTTCGCCCAGGAGCGCCAGGCCGGCACCCTGCGCCGCCTGCTGGTCACCCCCACCCCCCGGGGAACCTTCCTGCTGGGCACCGTGGTGGGCAACGTCTTCTGGGCGCTGGTGCAGATGGCGCTGCTGGTGCTGTTCGGCGTGGCGGTGTTAAAGGTGCGCTGGGCCGATCACCCGGCTGCGCTGGTGACGATGCTGGTCTCGGCCACCCTGGCCGCAGCGGCCCTAGGCGTCATGCTGGGCGCCTTCGTGAAGACCCCGGCCCAGGCCAACAACCTTAGCATCGCGCTGGGCATGGTCATGGCGCTGCTGGGGGGCTGCTGGTATCCCATCGAGCTCTTCCCGGAGGCCGTGCGCACGGCGGTCAAGGTGCTGCCCACCACCTGGGCCATGCAGGGGATGACCGACATGCTCCTGCGCGGGCAGGGGCTGGCCGGCGTGCTGCCCGAGGCCGTCGTCCTGCTGGGGTTTGCCTCAGCGTTCTTCGCAGTCGGCGTCTGGCGGTTCCGGCACCAGTGAGGGGCAGCCCTGGTCCTGGCGCAGAGCCGGCCGACCGGGCCGCCTACTCCCGCAGCTGCGCCGCCTGGCTCACGTCCTCCCAGGGCGCAGGCAGGTCCAGCCGGCCCACGTGGCCGTAGACCGCCAAGCGCCGATAGAAGCTCCCGCCGCACAGGGCGCCCAGGTCTCGCAGCCGGAAGCGGCGAACAATCCCCCCTAGGCGGAAGTCGAACCAGCGCAGCAATCGGCGGGCCAGCTCCTCGTCGGGCAGGCGACCGGTGCCGAAGGTCTCCACCCGCAGGCTCACCGGACCGGCCAACGACATGGTGTAGCTGATCTGCACCTCGCACTGCGTCGCCAGGCCGGCAGCGACGATGTTCTTGGCCGCGTGGCGGGCAGCATAGGCACCGCTGCGCTCGATCCGGCGAGGATCCTTGCCGCTGAAGGCAGCGCTGCCCTGTCGGGTAAATCCGCCGTAGGTGTCCACGCTGTGTTTGCGGCCCGTGAGCCCCGTGTGCAAGAGCGGGCCGCCCTCCTTGACCGGTCCCTCGGGGTTGACCCGGATCAGCGTGCGGTCGTCGAGGCCGATGGGCTCCTCGGCGAACACCGGCCGCACCACCTTCTCCAGCACGTCCCGCTGCAGCTCCTCCAGCGAGGGCTTCTTCTTGTGTTGCGTGGCCACCAGGGTGACGCTGTGGATGCGCCTGGGGGTGTGGTTCTCGAACTCCACCGCTACCTGGCACTTCCCGTCGGGCGCCAGGTAGTCCAGCTCGGCATGGCGAACCTGGTCCAGCCGGCGCACCAGGCGATGGGCCAGCCAGATGGGCAGGGGCATCAGGGCGGGCGTGTGGGTGCAGGCGTAGCCGAACACCGTCACGTTGTCCTGCACCGTCACCTGGTCCAGCCCGTCGTCGCTCAGCAACGCCTCGTCCACGTGGGGCGCCTGAGAGGGCAGGATGTTGATGTTGGTCAGCACCGTGCAGGTATGGCCGTTGAACTTGCCGCGGTTGTAGCCGACGTCCAGAATCACCTGGCGGACCACGTTGGGCACGTCCACCGTCGCCTCGGAGGCCACCTTCACCGCAACGAACACGATGCCGGTGGAGACGGCGCACTCGGCAGCCACCTGGGCCAGGCGGTCCTGGTTCAGGTAGTGGTCCACCAGCGCGTCGCTGATCTGGTCGCACAGCTTGTCGGGATGTCCTTCTGTCACCGACTCGGAGGTGAAAACGTAGCTCGAGGCCATGGTGATCACTCCTGAGAGACCCTGGGCCCGTTGGCGTTTAGCGCCGCGGGGGGCGAGACCAGCTTGCGCGTCTCGTTGACGACGAAGGGGACGGCGCCCAAGGCCAGGGACAGGGCCCAGTCTGCAAGGCCCAGCCGGCCGGTGCCCAGGATGCCTCGCAAGCCCGGCAACAGGACGGCTATCCCCTGCAACGCCATGCTGGCGCCGATGGCTAGAGGCAGGTAAGGGTTGCGCGGGTAGGGACGACCGCTGAAGATGCAGTTGCACTCCGATCGGCAGGTGATGGCGTGGAGGAGCTGGGCTGTGGTCAGCGCCACGAAGGCCAGGCTGTTGGCCTGGGGGCCGGCGCCGTAGCGCGCCAGCCCATAGGCATAGGCCCCCAGGCTGCTGGCAGTGAGCAGCGCGCCTTCCACTGCCATCTGGGTCATGTCGCTGCGGCTGAACATGGGCGCACCGGCGTCTCGCGGCGGTCGTTCCATCACGTCGGTCTCGGGCGGCTCCACCCCCAAAGCCAGCTCCGGCAGGACGTCCGTGACCAGGTTGATCCACAGCAGCTGCATGGGCGTCAGGGGCTCCGGCAGGCCGGCTAGGACGGCGGCGGCCGTGGTCAAGATCTCGCTGGTGTTGCTGGAGAGGATGAAGTGGACAGCCTTCCTGACGTCGTCGTAGATGGTGCGGCCCTGCTCGATGGCCACCAGCAGCCGCGTGAGGTCGTCGTCGGCCACCACGATGTCGGCCACCTCCTTGGCCACCTGGCTGCCCGACTGGCCCATGGCGATACCGATGTCGGCAGCGCGCAGGGCCGGGCCGTCGTTGATGCCGTCGCCGGTCATGGCCACTACCCGGCCGGTCCTCTGCAGCGCCTGAACCACCCGCAGCTTGTGGGCCGGGCTGACGCGCGAGAACACGTTGACTCGCTGCGCCAACGCGCGCAGCACGTCGGGATCCAGCTCCTCCAGCTGCGTGGCGTCCAGGATCTCCAGGCTGCCGTCGGCGCTGAGGCCCACCTCCTTGGCGACGGCGTAGGCGGTCGCGCTCTGGTCGCCGGTGATCATGATGGTGTGGATGCCGGCGCGGTGGAAGCGGCGCATCAGCGCGGCCATGCCCGGCCGCGGGGGGTCGGCGATGCCCACCAGCCCCAGCCAGGTCAGCCGGGGCGCTGTCTCGGGCGCTGCGTCGTCCTCGCCGTAAGCCACGCCCAGGACCCGCAGCGCCCGGCCGGCCATGCGCTCGTTCTCCAGCAGGATGCGGTTCCGCTGCTCCTCGGTCATTGGCCGGCGCACGCCCTGGAGCACGTGGTGGCTGCACAGAGCCAGCACCTGGCTGGGCTGGCCTTTGACCGCCAAGAGCCGACGGCCGTCGCTGGCCACGTGCAGGGTGTCCATGAACGCGCGTGTCTCCGTGCGCAGGCGCACCCGCTGCAGCGGATACGCCTGGCGCAGGGCCAGCACGTCCACCCCGGCGTCGAGGGCTGCCTGGACTAGGGCAACCTCCGTCGGCGTGCCGGAAAGCTTCACCCCCCGCGCTCGTCCACCGCGGCCTCCACCTCGCTGCACAGCGCTGCCACCCGCAGCATCTCCAGCAGCTCGGGCGCCTCTTCTGCCGGGGAAAGGCCGTCGCCGGCAAACCGCCCCTCTTGGCGCGCAAAGGAGCGGAAACCGCAGTAGGCCGCCACCACGCTCATGCGGTTCCAGGTGATGGTGCCTGTCTTGTCCAGGCAGAGGTCCTGCACTGCGCCCAGGGTCTCCACGGCGTTGAGGCGGCGCACCAGCACCTGCTGCTGCTGGAGGCGGCGCATGCCGAGGGCCAGGGTGGTAGTGGCCACCGTGGGCAGCCCCTCCGGCACGGCCGCCACCATCAAGGAGACGCTGGTTTGCAGCATACGCAGGAACCCCCGCCCGCGCACGAGCCCCACCAGGAATACCCCGCCGCACACGGCCACCGTGGTCAACACCAGCTGCGTGCCCAGGAGGTCCAGCTGGCGTTGCAGCGGCGTCTCCGGCTGTTGCGCCTCGCTGATCAGCCGCTGCACCTTGCCGATCTCGGTGAAGTTGCCCGTGGCGACCACCAGCGCGCGGCCGGTGCCGCCGGTCACCACGGTGCCGCGGTACACCATGTTGCGCCGCGCGCTCAGGGGATCGTTGGGGCGGGGCCGCGCATGCACCGACTTGGCCACGGGCACGCTCTCGCCGGTTAGGGCCGACTCGTCCACGCTCAGGCTATCGGCGGCCAGCAGCAAGCCGTCTGCCGGCACGATGGTCCCGCGGCGCAGCAGGACGATGTCCCCCGGCACCAGCTCGTGGGCCGGCAGCTCTTGCACCTGGCCGTTGCGCACCACCGTGGCCACGATCTCGTCGCCCTTCAGCAGGTCGGCGATGGTCTCCTCGGCCCAGCGCTCCGTGCGGTAGCCAATGGTGGCGTTGGCCAGCACCACGGCGGCGATCACCACTGCGTCGGCTAGGCCGCCGGTGGCCAGTGAGAGCACAGCTGAGGCGCCCAGGAGCATCACCGGCAAGCTGCGAAACTGGTCCAGGAAGATCTGCAGCCGGGATCGCGGGGGTGTGGAGACGACCACGTTGGGGCCCAGCTCTCGGCGGCGGGCTGCGACCTCGGCCTCGTCCAGCCCGCGCTCGCCGTCGCTGCGCCAGAGCGCAATGGCCGAGGCAGCGTCCAGCACGTGCCACGGCGGGTGGGGACGGTCGAGCTGCTCAGCGCCGCGCAGCTCTCGGCCGTGGACCACCCGGTTGATCCACTCCTGGAGGTCCTCGACGCTGAGCGCCTCGGGGTCGAACGTGACCAGAGCGCGGCCGGTGAGGAGGTTAGCGCTGACCTGCTTCACCCCGATCTGCAGCCGGAGCTGCTGTTCTAGGCGCTGCTTCAGGCTGTCGTTGCGGTAGAGCTTGAAGACGTGGACGCGCACCCGGCCGGGCAGCCGATGCTCCAGGGCCAAGACCTCGGCCAGCGGGGGCAAGGGCGGCGGTGGAGGCCCCTCCGGGGTCGGCTCCTCCACCGCCTCCGGCGCCAGCGCCCAGCGAGGCAGGTAGAACCGACGCAGCGAGACGGTGGAGGTGAGGACGTTGGCCGCCGTGATCTGGAGGACGTCGTCCTGCTCTCCTGTCGGCTGAACCACGCGTTGAATGTGGATGGCCAGCGTCTCAGTGATGACGAACCACTGCAGTCGGACGTCCCCGGGCCGCAGCCTGGCGTAGCCATCCCCCACGTAGAAGCCGACGATGCGCCCCAGGTGCACCCGCACCACGCCCACCGGCGTGGCGCGCGGGAGGGACTGAGGCTCGGCGAAGTGGAACTCCACCAGGGTGGACTCGGCCGCGCGGCTTACCCGCACCAGGTCGAGCGTCTCCAGCACCACCGGGTCGTGCAGGGCCTCGCGCACTGCCTCGGTCAGCTCGTAGACGTTCAGCAGGCGGCGCAACGCGTGGCCGGGGACGTCCCGCTGGGGGCTGTGGGCCAGAACCCACAGCAGATCGAGGAAGGTCCCCCCGCGCGCAAACGCGCGCTGCACTAGGGCTTCGAGATCGTCCTCTGCCGAGGGCGCGGAGCCGTTGGAGTTGGCGGGGCGAACTGTGTTTGCGATCATGGCCTAGGCGCGCGCAGGGCGCGAGGGCGGTAGAGGGCCAAGAGGCCGGCTGCGTATGAGAGCAGCGCTGTCGAAGGCCCCAGCGCCTGGCCGCGCAGCGCCTGCAGGCCGGCCAGGCCCACCAGCGACACGAAAAGCACCTCGTGGAGGCTGCTGTGTCCGTCGGTGGCGCGGTAGATCAGCTCGTCCAGGCGGGAGACGCCGCTGGCCGCCAGCTCCAGGAGGCTCTCCCGCTCCTCCGTCGGGGGCGAGACCGTGAACAAGCCCTGTTCCTCGGCGTAGGCCAACAGGTCCGCCGTGCTGGACTCGTGGAGCACCAAGAAGCTGGCCGTGACAGGGTTGACCTCGACGGCGAGGACCCCTTTGGCCTGGGCCAGGGTTTTGCCGGCCTTGGCGAAGTACGCGTCGTCCCCCTTGCGGTCCGGAATGCGAACGCGCAGCCGTCCCATAAGCTCGTGAGAGACGTAGGCCGTTGGTACCATCGGTGGGAAGCTCCTTTTTCCGTGCGTGCCGGTGCACCCAGCAGCGTCACTCCGTGCTGCGCTCGGGCACGATCACGTAGCGGGAGGAAGCGCGGGACGACTGCAGCTCTACCTGCACCTCGGCGGTCAGATCGCTGAGGGTCTCGGCCATGCGGGCGGCCAGCTCGCGACCGCGCTCGTAGCCCAGGATGCCCAGCTTGATGGTTCGCTTCACCAGCGGTCGGGCCGCCGGCCCTGCCGACTGGAGTCCGCCGCGCGCCAGCCAAGTGCCGACCGCGCCGATGACGATCCCTACCAAGACACCACGCCCATTTTCAAGGTCCATGAGCCACCTCGCTGCGTTGAGAAGGCCGTCTGCCTTTGGGGAAGACAGACGATGTTAACACGAGCTGTACCAAGATTTAACACAACGGACAAGCGCCGTTAACGTTGATGCCTTACGTTAACCTAGGCGAGAACTCTCTAACATCCATGCCCTTGAAAGTATACCCTATGCCTACCTCACCAAGCTATCTTCATGTGATTGACGGACGTGTGCGTGTGAAGATCCAGGCCGTGAAGGGCTCGCCTCAGGCTGCAGACCTGTTGGCCCAGCGCCTGCGCCGTGACGAGGGCGTCCTCTCGGTCCATGCCAATCCGGTTACCGGCAACGTGCTGGTCCATTTCGACCCCACCGTCACCGGCGTCGAAGCCATCCTGGGACGCCTGCGGGACATGGGATACCTGAACGGCCACGTGGCGCCGCAGCCTGTGGCGGCCAACGGCAAGAGCCCCGCCGGCGCGTCGGTCCTGGCCAACCCGTGGACCAAGACCCTGGTCCAGGTTGCCGCCGAGGCCGCCGTGCAGTCGGCAGTGCGGCACCTGATCACAGCGCTGCTGTAAGCCAACCCTCTAAAGCAGAAAGGTGCGAACACACCATGGCCCGAGGCGCGACCGAACGCCCCAGGCCGGTGTGTTCGCACCTTTTGTTGTTGGCCGCTGCGCATCGGCCGGCGAGCACGGACAACCGTCTTGCTCAGGCGCCAGCAGGAGCCGGCGCGGCAGCCTTCTTCCTCTTGACCACCGGCGCAGCGGCAGCCTCGGCCTCCTCTACGGCCTCGGCGATCGCTTCTCCCGCGCTCTCCGCGGCCGTTTCGACCTGGGGAACCGCCGCTTGGGCGGCGCCGGCGCCCGAGGCAGCTGCGGCAGCCGCCAGCTCCGCACGGCTTTCGGCCACGAGGTCGCTGAACTGTTCGGCCAGCTCAGTGATCGTCTCCTTTCCCTTGTCGTAGACCACGATGGCCCCTTTGACGAGCTTCTTGGTCAGCGGGCGAAGCCGGTGCGACAAGCGGGGAGCTACGATGGGCGCAGCCAACAGCGCCCCAACCACCAACACGGGGGGTGACACCAGGGTCCCCACCACATCCTC
>JANWYQ010000212.1 GCA_025055015.1 Caldilineales bacterium | reverse complement strand
CCTGGCCCAGGCCCTGGCCCGCTTCAAGGCCCACGCCGCCGGCGCGCACGAGGGGTTGATCGTGGACCGCCACGGCCACGTGACCGAGGGGAGCACCAGCAACCTGCTGGTGGTGCGGGACGGCGCACTGGTGCGGCCGCTGCCGGGCACCGCGCTGGACGGCGTCACCGAGGGGATCGTCCTGGAGCTGGCGCGCGGCCTCGGCATCCCTCTGCACTTCGCCGCGTTGCCCCTGGCCGAGGTCGTGCACTGGGAGGAGGCGTTCCTCACCAGCACCAACCGGCGCATCATGCCCATCCGCCAGGTGGACCAGGTGACCCTGCCCGCCAGCCCCGGGCCTATCACCCGTCGCCTGATGGCCGCCTTCCGCGAGTACGAGGCCTCCCAGGGGTGGGAGGACTAAGGCGCCGGCTGAGCCTGTTGCCGGGCTGAGCTCGTCGAAGCCCCCGCCGTTGTCTCTTGTCGGTTATAGACGTTTGTGTTACAATCGCTCATGACACATTGCGTCATCTGCCGGCCCCCGCTCACCGGCTTTCTTTTCCATTCTGGCATTGCCCATAGGAGGCTTTGGCCATGTTATGCTTCGAGCTCAGCGACGAGCAGCGCATGTTGCGCGACCTGGCCCATCAGTTCGCCGAGAAAGAGATTGTGCCTGTAGCAGCCCACTACGACACCACCGGCGAGTATCCGTGGCCCATCATTCGCAAGGGGTTTGATCTGGGCCTGATGAACCTCAACATCCCCGAGGAGTACGGCGGCCCTGGCACCTCGGTGTTGGAGGAGTGCATCATCAACGAGGAGCTGGCGTGGGGCTGCTCCGGCATCCAGACGGCCATGATGCTCAACAGCCTGGCGGCCTGGCCCCTGATCCTGGTCGGCACCGAGGCCCAGAAGACCAAGTACCTGGGGGAGTGGATGATGGAGAAGCGCAAGATGGGCGCTTATGGCCTGACGGAACCGGCGGCCGGCTCCGACGTGGCGGGCATCAAGACCACGGCGGTCAAGAAGAACGGCTATTACGTCCTCAACGGCAGCAAGACGTGGATCACCAACGCGCCCATTGCCGATTTCTTTATCATCTTTGCCAAGACCGATCCGGCCGCGCGGCATCGCGGCATGACGGCCTTTCTGGTCGAGCGCGGCTGGCCTGGCTTGACCACGGGCAAGCCTATGCATAAGATGGGCCAGCACGCCGCCTGGACCGGCGAGGTGTTCTTGGAGGACGTGGAAGTGCCGGTGGAGAACCGCCTGGGGGAGGAGGGCCAGGGCTTCATGATCGCCATGCAGGTGTTCGACCGCAGCCGACCCGCCGTCGCCTCGGCCGCCGTGGGCGTGGCTCGGCGGGCCATGGAGGAGGCCGTTCGCTACGCCAACGAGCGCCACGCCTTCGGCAAGCCCATCAGTGTGAACCAGGGGGTCAGCTTCATGATCGCCGACATGGCGATGAAC
Organism: Caldilineales bacterium; assembly: GCA_025055015.1. Classification (GTDB taxonomy): domain Bacteria; phylum Chloroflexota; class Anaerolineae; order JAAEKA01; family JAAEKA01; genus JANWYQ01. The sequence goes on along the minus strand of JANWYQ010000212.1, from coordinate 12,748 downwards.
ATCGAGGCGGCTCGGTTGCTGGCCCACAAGGCGGCCTGGCTGATTGACCGGGGCCTGCCCAACGTCAAGGAGGCCGCCTTCGCCAAGGCTTTCGCTGCGGACGTGGTAATGAAGACGACCACCGACGCCGTGCAGGTGTTCGGCGGCTACGGCTACAGCGCCGAGTATCCGGTGGAGAAGCTCATGCGGGACGCCAAGATCTACCAGATCTACGAGGGCACCTCGCAGATCCAGCGGGTGATCATCGCGCGCGAGCTGCTGCGGTGAGCCGGCGGTGCCTCGGCTGTTGTGTTCAAGCGTTGCACAACCGGCCCTCGGTGAATATAATGGCTGCGTTCGCTCAATCCTACCCGCTCTGGAGCCGAACCAGCCATGGCCGTGAAGATCGTCACCGACACCGGTTGCGACCTCCCCTCTTCCTACATTCAGCAGTACGACATCACCCTGGTGCCGCTGATCCTGCGCTTCGGCGACCGGGACGTGCCCGACACGCCGGAGGCGCGGCCGGAGCTGTGGCAGCGGGTTGAGGCGCGACTGCCGTGCGACACCTCTGGCCCCCCTATCGGCGCCTACGAGGCCGTGTATGGCCCGCTGGTGGAAGCGGGCCACGACGTGGTGTGCATCGCCCTCACGTCGGCCCACAGCGTCACCTACAGCAGCGCATGGGCGGCGGCGCAGGCCTTCCCCGGCAAGGTGACGGTCATCGACTCCAAGTCCCTGTCGCTGGGCTATGGTCTCCAGGTGCTGGCCGCAGCGCGGGCGGCAGCGGCCGGCGCCGACGTGGCTACGATCGTGGACATCGTGGCGGACGTGCAGCGCCGTTGCCACCTGTTCTTCTTTCTGGAGCAACTGGAGCAGGTGAAGCGGGGCGGCCGGCTGGACAGCCTGATGCCGATCCTGGCCCGTCTGGGCACAGCGCTCAACGTGCGCGCCATCTTGACCATCAACGACGAGGGGCGCATCACCCTGGTGGGGCCGGCTCGCGGCCGTCGCGGGGCCATCAAGCGGCTGGCGCAGGAGGCGGCCGCTGCGGCGCCGGTGGAAGCCCTCGCGGTGGGGCATGTGCGCTGCGGCGAGGAGGCCAACGGCCTGGCGGACGACCTGGCGGCCACGCTGAGCTTCCCCCGGGACGAGATCATGGTGTTCGAGATCGGCGCCGTGTTGATCGCCCACGCCGGCGCGGGCACCCTGGGCGTGGTGGCGCTGAGCCGCGGAGGGTGAGCCGGCGGGCCACCCCGCAGCGGCCGACATTCGCAGAGCCGGCCGCGGGGCAGGCCTTCAGCCCAACGGGTGCTTCTTGGGGATGCCGGCCCGCCGTGGGTAGGCGGCGGGGGTGGGCGCGGCCTTGGCCACGATCACCAGGTGGCGCTCGGCGTCCAGGCCGGGCACCGTCACTGCTACCACGTCGTGCAGGCTGCCGCCCAGGGTGCGCAGGGCCTCTTGGGCCGCTGAGATCTCCTCCCCCGGATAGCGTCCCTTCTGGGCCACCAGCCAACCGCCGAGCCGGAGCAGCGGCAGGGTGTACTCCAGCAGGGTCGGCAGCGACGCCACGGCTCGCGCCAGCGCTAGGTCGAAGCGCTCGCGGCCGCTCCCCTGGCCGAAGTCCTCGGCCCGCGCGTTGACCACCGTCACGTCCTGCAGGCCCAGCACGTCCACGGCGTGTTGAAGGAACCGGCACTTCTTGCCGGTGGCCTCTACCAGCGTGAGCCGCAGCGCCGGCCAGGCGATCTTCAGCGGCAGACCGGGAAACCCCGCCCCCGCACCGACGTCTACGCCGGCCAGCGGCCGCTTCAGCCACTCCTCCAGCGGTCGGCCGTCAATCCTGGGCAGCGCCAACAGCGCCGACAGCGAGTCTAGGAAGTGGGCCGTCTCGATGGCTGCCGGGTCGTCCACGCTGGTCAGGTTGAAGCGCCGGTTCCACTCGATCAGCTCCAGGCGGTAGCGCTCGAAGGCGGCCAGCTGGTCGGGCTGCAGTGCGAGGCCCAGTTGCAGCGCCGCGTCGTGCAGGTTCATGGCTCCACGTCTGCCTCCGACAAGGGTGTGCAGCGAATTATACCATCCTTTGGCATCCCTTCCCATCTCTGGCAAAGACCTCACGCTAGCTAGAAGGAGAGACCCATGACCACACTTACCTACGCCGACCTGTGGCGGCCCACTCTGCGGCGCCACGCCTTGCTCTACGACCTGGCGCTGGTGCTGGCCGGGTCGCTGTTGATCGCCCTCTCCGCGCAGGTGGCTATCAAGCTGCCCTTCAGCCCGGTGCCCATCACCGGCCAGACGCTGGCGGTGCTGCTGGTGGCCGCGCTCCTGGGCAGCCGCCGCGGGGCCGCGGCGGTGTTGACCTACCTCGCCGAGGGCGCGCTGGGCTTGCCGGTGTTCGCCGGCGGCGCTGCGGGCCTGGCGCGGCTGGTCGGGCCCACGGGCGGCTATCTAGTGGGCTTCGTAGTGGCTGCGTATCTGGTGGGGCTGCTGGCCGAGCGGGGCTGGGACCGGCGGCCGGCGACCACGGTGGCGGCCATGGCCCTGGGCAACCTCGTCATCTACGCCCTGGGCGTGCTGTGGCTGGCGCGCTTCGTGGGCGGCCTGGGCCAGGCGGTGCAGCTCGGCGTGTTGCCCTTCATCCCCGGCGACCTGCTCAAGATCGCGCTGGCTGCGGTGCTGCTGCCGGCGGGCTGGCGGCTGCTGGGGCGGCGTCGGGCGTGATCTCCACCGCGCGGTGCGGCAGACGGTTGGCCGGGCGATGGGGAGCGCCCTGGTCGGTTACGCTGAGCGGGTCGAGGGCGTGACCATCGCCTGGGGCTGAAGACCCCCGGCCGGCAAACAGGGCCCCGTTAACGGGGCTTGGTAAGGCGCCGTAGCGCCGGACGCCTCCTGAGGCGTCCGGCGCTGTTTTTTTAGCCGGTGCGATTGATCCCCTGGCGGCCATCGCCAGCGGGCCGATCACGCGTCAACCGAGAGATCCGGGATGGGGAGGCGCCGGCAATGGCCGTTCACCGACTGCTAACCTCGCCATAACGCCGGCTTAGTGTGGGGTTTACGCAAGACCTTAAGAATAGGGGACGGCGCGCTTCTCTTCCAGCCTCGCACAAGGAGAGTTCCCCATGCCTCGCACTTTCTCGACTCTGCGAGCTGTTGTTGGACGCACGGCGCTGGCGGCGTTGCCGACGGAGGCGCTGGCAGCGCGGCGCCAGCAGGCCCACCTGCGTTTGGCCGACGCCGGCGCGCACTACGTGGTGGACGGCATCGGGGACCTGCTGGCGGTGCTTGAGGACATCGAGGAGCGCCTGGCGGTCGGGGAACGGCCGTGAGGCGCGCCGCGGCCTGCGCGGGGCGAAGGCGGCGGGGGACGCGGGCTTCGACAGGCTGAGCGGCGGGGGGCTGCGACAAGCTCAGCGCCTGCGATCGGCTCGGCCCCTGCAGCGGGCTGCGGCTGTGCTATCCTTCCTGCTGTTTCGCCGCGCGGAACTTCTCGATCTGCTCCCGGGGGGTGATCTTGGCCAGGCGCTCCTCGTGGGCGCGCTCGGCGGCCTGCTCGCTGGGGGTCAGGCCGCCCAGGCCGCCCAGCACCGCCACCTGGGAGATGACCCGCTGGGTCTCGCTGTGGCCGCAGGCAGGACACGGCGGTGGCGGCTCGCGCTCGGCCGCGGCCACCGAGCGCCAGTAGTGCTCAAAGCGCTGGCCGCACGCCGGACAGAGGTACTCGTAGATGGGCATGGGGGTTCCTCCTCCCACCTCACGGCCGCAGCACCAGCACGTCCTTGGCCGCCTTCTCGATGTCTGCGCGGTTGAAGAGCATGGTGTGGTACTCCACGTTCTGCCACGCCTCGATCATGTCGTCGTAGTGCGGGCTGAACAGCTGACCGCTCTGGCCGGTGGTGTGGATCATGTGGGCTGCGGACAGGTCGCTCAGGTCCATCACCGAGCGGAAGCTGACGCCGCTGTTCATGACAAAGGAGGGATAGGCCTGGCTGGCGGCGTTGACGGTGAAGGCCTCGCCCCGGGCCGGCACGCGGCGGTTGAAGAGGCGGTTCAGCGGGTCCACCGCGGCGAAGATCAGGTGGTCGAAGTTGGCGTAGTGCGCCTCGCCCCAGCGCCAACGGGCGGGGTCCTTGGCCTCGGTGCTCTTCTGCAGCTCGGCCACCGCCTCGGTGAAGGCTGCAGCCACAATCTGGTCGCGCGTCTCGGTCTCCGGCGTGCCCACGTCGTTCCACCAGGGGTTGGTGGGATCCTGCGCCAGCTGCTCCAGGAGCTGGGTGGGCTCGTCGCGGAACTCCTTGAGGTACTCCTCGATCATCTCGGCGTCGCCGGCGGCGGCCATCTCGTCGCCCAGGGTGCGGTGGAACAGCCGCTGCAGGAACATGTGATAGATCAGCGGCTCCGGCCGGTCGGCGTGCATCTGGCGGTCCCAGCCCCGCATCAGCTCCAGCGCCTTGGCCACCGCCGGGTCCTCGCTGGTCACGCCGTCCAGCAGCGGCACGAAGATGTCGGTAGTCACCGGCCGGATGTCGCCCTGGATGGCCTTCATGTCCTCCACGCTGAGCTTGTCCTTGCTGTTGATCAGGTCCACGATGCGCTGCGCGCGGTAGCGGGCGGACCAGGAGGTGCCGATCAGGTAGGGATAGGTGTCGGGCACCACCTGGTTGTTGGCTGTGGCGATGTAACCCACCGCCGGGTTAAACACCGACGGCAGCTCCTCGAAGGGGATGAAGCCGATCCACTCGTACTCGCCGGTCCAGCCGGGCACCGGCACCGTGCCGTCCCCCTTGGCGCGGATGGGGATGCGGCCCGGCATCTGGTAGCCGATGTTGCCGTCCACGTCGGCGTAGACGAAGTTCTGCGAGGGCACGTCGAAGTAGCGCAGCGCGTTGCGGAAGTCCTCCCAGTTCCGGGCCTGGTTGAGCAGCATGAAGGCCTGCCACAGGGCGCCGCCGTCCAGCGCCGTCCAGCGCAGCGCCACCGGTTCCGCCTGTGCCATCTCGTCCCCCAGCACGGCGTTCATGATCGGCCCGTGGCGGGTGATGCGCACGGTCTCCACCACCGGCTCCGCGCGGCCCGCCACCCGGATCACCTCCTCGATCACCTGCACGTCCTCCCACTTGCCCATGAACTCCACCTGGTTGGGGTTGTCGGGGTTGACCTTCTCGATGTACAGGTCCTGCACGTCCGGCCCCACGTTGGTGACGCCCCAGGCGATGCGGTCGTTGTGGCCGAGGATGATGCCGGGCACGCCGGCGAAGGTGAAGCCCACCACGTTGAACCGGCCGCCGTGCAGCCCCACCTGGTACCAGACGGAGGGGATCTGCAGCCCCAGGTGCGGGTCGTTGGCCAGCAAAGGCTTGCCGGTGGTGGTGCGGCTGCCGGCGATCACCCAGTTGTTGCTGCCCAGGCCGTCGCCGTCGGCCCGCAGGAAGCGGCGCAGCTTGGCCGCTGCGGCCAGGTCCAAGCCGCGCAGCCCGCCGTAGCGCTTCACCTCCGGCGGGACGATGAAGGGCCCGGTCTGGGGGTAGCGGGGCAGGAGGTCGGCAGCCTTCTCCGGCCCCAGCAGGTCAATCAGCTGCGCGCGGAAGAGCTCGATCTCGTAGTTGCCGCCCAGCTGGTAGGCCATCAGCTTGCCCCACACGATGGAGTCCAGCGGCTGCCACGGCTCCGGCCGGTAGCCCAGAATGCGAAACTCCAGGGGGAGGTCGTCCCCTGCCTGGGCGATGAAGGCGTTGACCCCGTCGGCGTAGGCCTGCAGGTAGACGAGTGTGTCGGGGCTGATGGCCTCCAGGTCCTTCTGCGCGGCCCGGTACATGCCGATCGTGCGCAGGAAGCGGTCGTTGTCCAGGGTGGCCTCGCCCAGCACCTCCGACAGGCGGCCGGCGCCGGCGCGACGCTGGAAGTCCATCTGGAAGAGGCGGTCCTGGGCTGTGACGTAGCCCTGCGCAAAGAAGAGGTCGTGCTCGTTCTCGGCGAAGATGTGGGGCACGCCGTATCGGTCGCGGTACACCGTCACCGGCGCGCGCACGCCGGCCACGTTGAGCGCGCCGGCCGTCTTGGGCAGGGGCGAGCGGACGAACAGGACGGCGCCTACCATTGCCGCCACCACCAGCACCAACAGGGCGATCAGCAGGATCTTAAGGATTTTGCGCAACATGGCTTCTCCTCCTGGCGACGCGTGGACTGCAAACCATGGGGCGTGTTCGAGGGCGATGGGTGGAGGTCAGAGGCTTTGGGCCACCAAGCCACCGGAAGCTGCCAAGGGCGCCCAAGGCCCCCACTCGCTTCGCTCCTTCGCGTTTCGTGCCTTCGCGCTTCGTGCCTTCGCGCTTCGTGCCTTCGCGCTTCGTGCCTTCGCGCACCTTCGCGTCTTCGCGGTCTACTTCGCGCCTTCGTGGTCCAACTCCTCACCCTCGCCCGTTACCACTCACCCCAGCCAACAACGCTGCCCTAAGCAGAGGCAGCGCCCTGAGACCGCTCCTCGGCGGCCGCAGCGGCGCGGCCCTGGTACCAGTCGCAGTGCTCGCGCAGGAAGCAGTCGGCGCAGCGGGGCGACCGCGCTGTGCACACCTGGCGGCCGTGGCGGATCAGGTTCAGGTGCAGGGGGTAGAACCACTCCGGCCGCGCCAGCTTCTCCCAGATGGCCTTGATCTTGGCCGGGTCGTCCTTGGGGCCGGCGATGCCTAGCCGCTGGCTCACCCGCTGGATGTGGGTGTCCACGGGGAAGGCCGGCTTGTCGAAGCAGAAGAGCAGCACGATGGAGGCGGTCTTGTGGCCCACGCCGTCGAGCTGGGTGAGCCAGCGCAGCCCTTCCTCCACGGGCAGGTCGGCCAGGAAGCTGAGGTCGAACGCGCCGCGCTCTTGCAGCACACGGCGCAGGGCAGCCTGGATGCGCGGGGCTTTGGTGGGGCCCAGGCCGGCGGGGCGAATCACCTCGGTCAGCTCCTCCAGGGGCGCGTCCAGCACCGCCTGCCAGTCGGGGTAGGCTGCCTTGAGCCGTTGAAAGGCCAGACCGCTGTTGTTGTCCGACGTGTTGGCGCTGAGGATGGTCAGCACCAGCTCGTCCATGGGGTCGAAGTCGGGCCGCCAGTCGGGATAGCCGTAGTGCTGCATCAGCAGGGCGTGCACGGCCTCCGCCTTGCGGCGCAGCTCGGGGGTGGGCTCGGAGGAGTTGGTGGATGGGGTCACGGAAGACCGGTCAGTCAGAGCAGGAGAAGCGTTGGGCTATTCTTCCAACGGGTGGGGCACCGTCTTGCTACCGGCAACGATGTAGTAGAAGGCCAATCCTTTCCCCACGTCCGCGTCGAGCAGGTTCAGCGACGCGCCCGCCGCCACGAGCTTCATGGCGGCGAGCGCAGCGACGTATGGGCAGTAGTCCTTCGCCAGGCCGGCCTGTGAACAGGCTTCGTAGAGGGGCCGCTCGAGCCGCTGCATCAACTGTAAAGTCGCAAAGAGGGGCTGGCGCTCCGGCGGGATCGGCGTGCTCCAGCCGGTTGTGGGATCAATGCCCATGGTGTAGCCGACGTTGGCCATGAAGTCGAGCAGTTTCTTCTGGCCGTCGTAAACATCGGCAAGGATCACGTCCCCCGGCGTGTACTTCGCCAGGTCCACATTGGTGGCCCTCAGCAACATGAGGCCCGCCACGCTGGCAGCGCCCGCGATATCCGTTTCTATGTGGCCGTCGGGCGTGTTGGTAAACGCCGGCCCGAGGTTGTTGAGAAACAGGTTTGCGGCCCAGTTGATGCGGGGAAAGTGCCCGGCAATATCGAGCGTGTCCATGTTGGCGCCTCCGGCAGACCCAAGAGACATCCTGAAGTCCTTGTCGGCTTACGAGAAGCCCGCCGCCATCAGCGCGGCGCCCAGGATCTCCACGCCGATCTCCATGAAGCCGAAGCGCTTGACGTTGGGTATCGGCCGCGGCTGTTGTACGGCCCACACCGCGCGGGCCAGGAAGCCGGCGAAGGGGACCGCCGCCAGCCAGGGGACCGCGCCGACGGCGGCCGCTGCCGCCACGGCCACGAAGGCCGCCCCATGGCCCGCCAAGGTCAGCCGACGGTGGCCGGGCTGGCCCTTGGTGTCGGCCAGGCGCTGGCGCACGTAGAGCACGCCGGCGACGTTCTGCAGGGCCAGCAGCGCCCACAGGGCCAGGGCCGTGGGCGTGAGCCGGCCGCTGGCCGCGATGTAGGCCGCCGGCGCGGACAGGGCTAGGCCGGCCGCGCCGGCCAGCTCCATGCCCAGGCTGCGCATGGCCGCGCGGCCGGCGGCCGCGGCCAGCAGATAGGCCGCCAGCAGGGCGAGGAAGGGGATCGCTAGCCCCAGCAGCGCCGTGCGGCCCAGCAGCAAGAGGCCGACCAGGCAACCCAGGGCCAAGAGGCTGAACCCGGCCATCCAGCCCAATGCCAACGGCCGGTCGGCCTCGCGGCCTCGCCCCTGACGGATGCGCAGGTAGGCGGTGGCCGGCTGGCGCACCATGTACGCGCTCAGGCCGCCCACCAGGGTGAGGAGCAAGGCCAGGCTGGCCTGTTCGGCGCGCGCCGGCGCCGCCAAGCCCACCACCGCGCCCGCCAGCCACGGCACCAGCAGCCACGACCAGGCGCCGTGCTCGGTGGGCACCACGATGGACTTGCGGAAGAGGGTGCGGCGGGAAGTGCTGCCGGCCATGCGATGGATCAGCCCGGTGCGGACCGGAGGGTCGTCCAGGAAGAGCGGCGAATAGGCCGCCGAATGGCCGCATTCTACTGCAGAGAAGCAGGAGCGTCAAGCGGCCTCGCAGCCGGCTCACGGCCCGGCCAAGGCCACCTGCTCCCGCCGACGCAGGGTCCGGTAGCTGTCCAGCGTGTAGATGGCCAGGGAGGTCCACACCAGGCTGAAGCCCACCAGCCGCGGCAGCGGAAAGGCCTCGCCGTAGACCACCACCCCCAGCAGGAACTGCATGGTAGGCGCCACGTACTGCAGAATGCCCAGGGTGGTCAGGGTGACGCGCCGCGCGCCCACGGCGAAGAGCAGCAAGGGCACGGCCGTGATCACGCCGGTGAAGGCCAGCAGCGCGCTGGTGGCCGGCCCCTGGTGGCCGAAGGCCAGCTCCCCGCGGGCGGCCAGCACAGCCAAGATGACAGCGGCCGGCAGCGACATGAAGCCCGTCTCCAGGGTGAAGCCCTCCAGGCTGGCCAGGGTGGCCGTCTTGCGCACCAGCCCGTAGACCCCAAAGCTAAAGGCCAGAAACAGGGCGATCCACGGCAGCTGGCCCAGGCTCCACGTCAGGTAGGACACCCCGGCCAACGCCACAGCCACGGCCACCCACTGCCCGACCCGCAGCCGTTCCCGCAGGAACACCACCCCCAGCAGCACGTTCACCAGAGGGTTGATGAAGTAGCCCAGGCTGGCGTCCACGATGTGACCGTGGTTCACTGCCCAGATGTAGACCAGCCAGTTCGTGAAGATCAGTGCGCCGGTGACCACGAAGGGCAGGGCCAGGGCCGGCCGCGCCCGCACCCGGCCCAGCCAGTCCCAGCTGCGGGTGAGAGCCAACAGAGCCAGCGCAAAGACCAGCGACCACACCATGCGGTGGGCCACGATCTCCAGCGCGCTCACCTGCTGCACCAGCTTCCAGTAGATCGGCAGCAAGCCCCACAGGACGTAGGCGCCCAACGCCGCCAGAATGCCGGAGTTTTTCATCGTCGGGGTAAGCTCGATGCGCCGCTCACGGGTGGAATGGGAGAGGGCCGAGCGGCTCAGCCCTCGGCCAGGAGGACCTCGATGCCCGGCGGGTCCATGGCCACGACCTCGCCCACCACCCAACCTTGCTCGAGCCGCTCTAGGAGCTCGGCGACGCGATCGGGGGACGCGGCCAGCAGCAGGCCGCCGCTGGTCTCCGGCGAGAAACAGAGCATCTGCCGCGCCTCGTCCAGCCGCGGGTCGAGTCGCACCAGGGGTCCATAGTGCTTGCGGTTGTTGTGGGCGCCGCCGGGGTAGACCCACCGATCCCCCAGCGCCACCGCGCCCGGCAGCCAGGGCAGGCGGTCGAAGCGAAAGCGGAAGCCGATCCCCCCGTGGACGGCAACGGTGCGCTCCAGCATCTCCGCCGCGTGGCCCAGCAGGCCGAAGCCGGTGATGTCGGTGGCGGCGTGGACGTCCGCAGCCAGCGCCGCCTCGGCGGCCGTCCGGTTCAGCTGCATCATGCTGGCGGTGGCCGCCGCCACCTGCTCCGGGGTGGCTTGGTCCCGCTTGAGCGCGGTGGTGATCACCCCTGTGCCCAGCGGCTTGGTGAGCACCAGCCGGTCCCCGACCCGCGCGCCTCCCTTGGTGAGCATCCGGTTAGGGTGCACCAGCCCGATGGCCGCCAGGCCGTACTTGGGCTCCTTGTCCTGCACCGTGTGGCCGCCGGCCACCACAGCGCCCGCCTCCATGGCCTTCTCGGCGCCCCCGCGCAGGATCTCGGCGATGGTCTCGGCCGGCAGGTTGGCAGGGAACGCGGCCACGTTCAGCGCCAGCAGCGGCCGGCCGCCCATGGCGTAGATGTCGCTCAGGGCGTTGGCCGCGGCGATGGCGCCGTACGCGTACGGGTCGTCCACGATAGGCGTGAAGAAGTCCACCGTGGCCACCAGGGCCTGGTGGTCGTTCAGCCGGTAGACGGCCGCGTCGTCCGGGCTGCCCAGGCCGATGAGCAGGTCGGGGTAGTCTGCGGCGTCGAACAGGTTGGACAGGGAGCGCAGCACGTGCGCCAAGGCGTCGGGCGCCATCTTGGACGCTCAGCCGGCGCAGGCGGCCAGCGCTGTCAGGCGCAGTTCCTCGCGAGTCATGGGGCGTTCTCTTGTGCGTTAGCTCCGCCCATACACCGGCAGGGCGGCGCCGGTGACGTAGGCGGCGGCGTCGGAGGCCAGGAACAGGAACACGTCGGCGATGGCCGCCGGCGGCACCCACTTGCTCCAGTCGGCGTTGGGCATGGCCTGGCGGTTCTCCGGCGTGTCAATGGTGCCAGGCAGCACGCAGTTCACGGTGATGCCCTGGTGGCGATACTCGGCGGCCATGCTCTCCACCAGGCGCACCAGCGCGCTTTTGGACGCGCTGTAGGCGCTGTGGTTGGCCGAGCCGGCCAGGGCGGCCCGCGCCGCGGTGTGCACAATGCGACCGCGGCCCTGCCGCAACATCGCCGGCAGCACGGCGCGGCTAAGCACCAGGGCCGTGCGCGCGTTGAGGTTCAGCATGAGGTCCCAGGTCTCCAGGGGCGTCTCGTGGACCGGCGTGCCGGCCCGATAGCCGCCCACGGTGTTGGCCAGCACGTCCACGCGGCCAAAGCGGCTCACCGTGGCGTCCACCCAAGCCTGCACCGAGGCGGGATCGCCGGCGTCCACTCCGCCGACCAGCAGGTGATCGGCGGAGGCGGCCAGCTCGGGGAAGCGTTGCGGCAGGCGGTCAGCCGCGCGATCGGCCAGGGACAGGTGAGCGCCGGCGGCGTGGAAGGCGCGGGCCACCGCGCTGCCCAGGTTGCCCGCCGCGCCGGCTACCATCACCACTCGATCGGTGAAGTCAAACATGGTGTGCTCTCCACGGCTGTCCTTCGGTCAACGACGGTTGTCGTCGGTCTACAACTCAAGCCCAAAGCAAGCCACGCCCAGCAGCGCGGCGTTGGGGTGCAAGATCACGTGGACGGGGAAGCGGATGAGCACGGTGGAGAAGCGGCCCTTGTTCAGGAAGGACTGCATGAACTGCTTGTGCTCCAGCCAGGGCAGGATGCGCCGAGGGATGCCGCCGCCCAGGTAGACGCCGGCGGTGGACATCAGCTTCAGGGCCAGGTTGCCGGCCTCTGCGCCTAGGATGGAGACGAACAAGGAAAGGGTGGCTACGGCCAGCTCGCACGGCTGCTGCTCGTGGTCCAGCCCGGCCTGGACGATCACAGGGGTGCGGTCCTTGGCCGTGCGCAGCCGTTCGGCCAGCCACGGGGGCTCCGGCGCGTAGCCGCTGTCCCGCAGGTAGTCGTACAGGTTGCCGATGCCCATGCCGGAGCACACCTTCTCGTAGCTGACGTGGTCGTACCGTTGCAGCATGTAGCGCAGCAAGCCGATCTCCAGGGCATTGGTGGGGCCGAAGTCGGCGTGGCCCCCCTCCGACGCGTGGGCGCGGTAGCGCCGGCCGTCCCATGTCAGGTAGGCCTCGCCCAGGCCCGTGCCGGGAGCGATGACTGCGATGGGGCCGTTGGGCACCGGATCGCCGTCGTTGAGAGTGTGGACGTCCTCCGGCTGCAAGAAGGGGACGGCGTAGGCGATGGCCTGCAGGTCGTTGAGCAGGTCTACCCGCTCGATGCCCAACACCTCTTGCAGCCGCGACACCCGGATCACCCAGGGCAGGTTGGTGATGGTGGCCTGGCTGCCTACCACCGGCCCGGCTACGCCGAACACCGCCCGGTCCACGGGCACGTTCACCTGGGCCAAGAACTCCTGAACGATGGCCTCCAGGTTGTCGTAGCCTGCGCTGGGGAAGACGGCGTCGGCCAGCGGCTGTCGAGGGCCCCGTTCGCGGGAGAAGATGGCCAGTTGGGTCTTGGTGCCGCCAATGTCGCCTGCCAACAGCATGAAAAACCATCCTTTCCGGCGGCAGACTGGACCAGTCTAAGACTGGTCCAGTCTCCAGTCCTGATCTTTACCAATAAGTCAAAACGTCAAGTTCAGTGTGCGGTGTATTACAGTGAGTTGGGCCAGGAGTTGGTACGGCATAGAATATGGTTATCTCGTGACCATGAGAAGACGAAAGGAAGAGGAGTCATGGATGGTCT
>JANWYQ010000185.1 GCA_025055015.1 Caldilineales bacterium | reverse complement strand
TGCTGCCCAACGATGCGCAGGCGGCGGCGTTGGGGTATCCCCTGTGGTTGACCTTGAGCTTGGCTGCGCCGGAGGATGCCTCTCCGGCGGCGCTGGCGCTCTGGCGCTGGGTGCGCGGTGCTTACGCCGAGGCCGGGCCTTGACGCCGTGCCGAGCGCACCTGGGGGTGCGCGCTCCGCGGGTGGCGAGGGTGCAGCGCCGTGCGCACCTGGGGGTGCGCGCTCCGCGGGTGGCGACGGTGCAGCGCCGTGCGCACCTGGGGGTGCGCGCTCCACGGGTGGCGAGGGCGTGGCCCCGTGCGCACCTGGGGGTGCGCACTCCGCAGCGGTCGGGCGTTGCTCGTTTACCCAACGTCGCCGATCACCGATCCACCGATTACCGATTGCCGATCACCATTCACCGATTACCGATCACGGATCACCGATTACCGTTCACCGTTCACCGTTCACCGATCACCGTCCATGAACCGTCTCACTCTCTCCACCATGTGGATGCAGAACCGCTTCGAGCGGCTGGCCGACTTTGTCCGGGCTGCCCTGGACCTCGGTTTCGACGGCATCGAGGTCAGTCACATTGTCACGCCGGCCATGGTCGGCGACGACGACCCGGCGCAGCTGGCCATTCGCTCCGTGCACTACCCGGCCCCCGTGCTGCCCTCCCCCTTCGGCCGGTCGGCCGACAGCCTGCTCAGCGCTGCCGACGAGGACGCCCGGCGCTGGGCCGTGGAACAGGGCCGGCGCACCGTTGACTTCGCCTGCCGCGCCGGCGCCATGGCCGTCTGCCTGCACCTGGGGGAGGTCCCGGTGCCCTGGCGGCACGAGTGGGCCCTGCGGCAGCGCTACCTGGCCGGACAGCGGGGCACACCCGCCTACGCCCGCGCCCAGGCGGAGCTGACAGCGCTGCGGCAGGCGCAGGCGGAGGCCGCCTTGACGGCTGCCCTGCGCAGCCTGGAGGAGCTGGCGGCCTACGCCGCCCCGCGCGGGGTGCGCCTCGGGGTGGAGTCTCGCTACCACTACCACGAGATCCCCGGCTTCGACGAGCTGGGCTGGCTGCTGGAGCGGACAGACCCGGCGGTGGTCGGCTTCTGGTACGACATGGGCCATGTGCAAACCCTGCACAACCTCGGCCTCACGCAGCACGAGGCGTGGCTGGAGGCCTACGCCGGCCGCGTGGTCGGCGTCCACTTCCACGACGTGGTCGGCCTGCGCGATCATCTGATCCCCGGCCTGGGCGAGCTGGACTTCGACGCCATCGTGCGACGGCTGCCTGCGGACGCTGCCCTTACCTGCGAGTTCGACTGGTACTACGAGCCGGAGGAGGTCAGGCAGGGGGCTGCCGTGGTGACGGCTGCTCTGCAGGCGAGAGCGGCTTCGAGCTCCCTAGCCCTAGGCTGACCACACGGCAGGCCGGCTATTTGCGCAGGTTGACCACCTGTGATACAATAGCGCCGTCGCCGCAAGAGAGCTATCTGCAAGAAAAGTGGGCATCCCCCACTTTTCTTGCTGTAAGGGACTTGTAGTTCTCGGCTCTCCTGCTGTGAGACATCTGAACAGGAGCAAGCTGTCAACTTTCGGAGAGGTCGCCAGGAGCACGCCGTGGGTACGAAGAACGAATTGATCATGGCCATCAACAGCATCTGTGTCGAGCGAGAGCTCGAGCCGCGGGTGGTGTTCGAGGCCATTGAGGCTGCGTTGGTGTCGGCGCATCGCCGCCGCTTCGGTCCGCACGCCAACGTCCATGCCAAAGTTGATCCGAAAACCGGCGAGGTGAAGATCTTCGTCGAGAAGCAGGTGGTGGCGGAGGTCACCGACGAGCGCTCCCAGATCTCCTTGGCCCGCGCCCGCGCCATAGACACCACCGCCGAGATCGGGGGCACGGTCCTCGTGGAGAACACGCCCACCGACTTCGGCCGCATCGCCGCGCAGACCGCCAAGCAGGTCATCCTCCAGCGCATTCGGGAGGCCGAGCGGGACGCGGTCTATCAGCGCTATCAGAGCCGCGTGGGCGAGATCGTGCACTGCACCATCCGCAACGTGGACCACGCCACCGGCGCTGTGACCGTGGTGCTGGACGGCAAGACCGAGGGCATCCTGGCCAAGGAGGACCAGATCCCCACCGAGCGCTACCGCCCCAACGGCAAGCTGCGCTGCTATTTGGTGGAGGTCTCCAAGGGCAACCGCGGCCCCATGATCCGCCTCTCCCGCACCCACCGGGCGCTGTTGCGCCGGCTGTTGGAGCAGGAGGTGCCGGAGATCTACAACGGCAGCATCGAGATCAAGAGCATCGCCCGGGAGCCAGGCCAGCGCTCCAAGGTGGCGGTGGTGGCCATCCAGCCCGGCGTTGACCCGGTGGGCTCCTGCGTGGGCATGCGGGGCATGCGCATCCAGGCCATCGTCAACGAGCTGAACGGCGAGAAGATTGACGTGGTGGAGTGGAGCCCCGACCCGGCCCAGTTCATTGCCAATGCCCTTAGCCCGGCCAAGGTCACCCAGGTGATCCTGGACGACACCACGGAGAACAAGACTGCCATCGTGGTGGTGCCCGACAAGCAGCTCTCGCTGGCTATCGGCAAGGAGGGGCAGAACGCGCGGCTGAGCGCCAAGCTCACCGGCTGGCGAATTGACATCAAGAGCGAGAGCGAGGCCGCTGCCGAGAACCTGGACGCCTACGCCCGCGAGCTGGCTGCTCGTCGCGCCCGGCTGGCCCTGGCCCGCAGCCGCGCCAAGACCGAGGACCTGTTGTCGGTGGCCGAGCAGCTCCTGCGCGAGGAGCCTGTCGCTCCTCCGGAGGCTGAACCGGCCTTCGTGGTGGACGAGTACGGCGAGGAATACGCGCCCGAGTACGCCGAGGAGTACGCGGGCGAGTACGCCGAGGAATACGCCGAGGAGTACGCTGAGGAATACGCCGAGGAATATGCCGACGAGTACGCTCAGGAGTACGCTGAGGAGTACGCCGAGCCTGTGGCTCCCACTGCCGAGGCAGAGGTCGCCGAAGGAGTGACGCCCGAAGCGGCCGAGGCGCCGGCTGAGGTGTACGACGAGTACGCCATGTACGACGAGTACGCCCAGTACGCCGACTACGACGAGTACGCCGAGTACGACGAGTACGGCGAGTACCAGGAGCCCGCTCCGTCGGCGCCGGTAGCGTCGCGCGGCGGCCGCGATCGCGCCCCGGCCAAGGGCTCCAAGGCCGATCGCAAGAAGGGCAAGTCCAAGAAGCGCCCGCTGGTCTACGACGAGGACTTGGACGAGCTGATCCCGCTGCGCCGCCGCAAGCGCGGGTCGGGCTGGTACGACGAATAACCTGCGGCAATGCCTGGCGCCGGTCGTCCCTCGGTCGGCGATCCTGGGACGACCGGCGCCCACAACCGGGCTGTGAAATTACAGACAGACACGGCTCGGTGCGGTATAGTGTTCAAGACGAGGAGTCAGGCAGCTTTGTCGCCTGCCAAGCAGCCTGTTCGTCGCCGCCATGTGCCCCAGCGCACCTGCGTTGCCTGTCGCCGGGTAGACAGCAAGCGTGAGCTGGTGCGAGTGGTGCGCACGGCGAACGAGGGCGTTCAGGTGGATCCTACGGGCAAGCGAGCCGGCCGCGGCGCCTACGTGTGCCGCTCCAAAGCGTGCTGGGACAGGGCGCTGCGCACGTCGGCTCTGGCACGAGCCCTGAAGACAACTCTCACTACG
Organism: Caldilineales bacterium; assembly: GCA_025055015.1. GTDB lineage: Bacteria > Chloroflexota > Anaerolineae > JAAEKA01 > JAAEKA01 > JANWYQ01. Next base: position 9,907 of record JANWYQ010000185.1, on the reverse strand, counting down.
GACGATCTAGCAAGGCTGGCGGCGTTTGCGGCCACCTTGCCGGATGAGACAGCGTTGGAAAGGTCAAGCGCCTCTTGATCTGGCCGCACGCGGCGGACAGGACTTGACACCATGGACACGGAGCGACGCTGGAGCGCAGCGAAGCCGTCGCCAGCGGTGACAGCGCAGGGACAACAACCCCGAGGAGCGGCTATGGCCAGGTAACGAAGCCTCCCCCTTCTTGCCGCCCCCTCGAAGCCTGGAGTTGGGTGGGGTCCCCAGGCTTTCCCCCCCGTTGTCCCCTGCTGCTGTCCCCCCTGCGGCGCCTGCCGCCCCTGCAGCTCACACCTCGCTTGCCTGGACCGACCCAGGCGCTACCGTCTATCGGCGTTGTTCCTGCCCTGGCTAGGGCCGTCTGTCGCGTCGTGGAGCAGGCGCTCGACGCCGGAACTGACAAGCGATTTGGCCTGCTCAGCGCCCTTGCGGGCCACGCAGGCGTTCATTTGACAACAGCCTTCGTTTCTCACCCGGTGTCGCCAGAGGCCGCGGTCGGCGAGGGCTGTGGGAGGCAAAAAACTATGGCAGAAAAAACCTTAGAGAAGATTGCCCAGCCGGCGGCGGCCGGCCCCGCCGACGCCAAGCCAAAGGCTGCACCCTCAACCGTTGATGGAACTGCCGACTTGAAGCCGGCCGGCGAGCAGCCCCCGTCGGCCCAGGCGCCGGCGCCCAAGCCGTCAGGCGCAAAGCCGGCTGCCCCACCCGCCGGCGGCTCTAAGCCCGCGGCCAAGCCCGCCCAGGCCGGCTCCGCGCCGAAGCCTCCCACGCCGACGGCGAGCAGCGGCCAGCCTCCGGCGGCCAAGCCGGCCCAGCCGGCGCCCGGCAGCAAGCCGGCCGGCGAGCGACCGGCCCAGCCCGTCAAGCCATCCGCCGCTCCGAGCCAGGGCAGCAAGCCCGCGGCGACAACAGCCCAGCCGGTGAAGCCTGCGCCCCCCGCCCCTGCAGGGCAGAAGCCTGCTGCGGAGCGGCCGGCTGCGCCAAAGCCGCCGGCGCCGTCTGCTGCGCCCAAGCCCGCTGCCGGCCAGCCGACGGCCGCTAAGCCCTCGAGCGGACAGGCGGCTCCCGCCAAGCCCCCGAGCGGACAACCGACTGCCGCCAAGCCGCCAGCGCCTCCGGCCCAGGGAGCGGCTAAGCCCGCCCCGGCCCCCGCTGCGGGCCCAAGGCCGGCCGGCGAGCGACCGGCTCCGCCGCCCAAGCCCGCGCAGCCCGGCAAGCCGCCGGCTCCCCCAGCGGCGGCCAAGCCTGCCACCAAGCCGCCGGCTCCTCCCGCCGCCGGCAAGCCGGCAGGGCCCGCGGCCCAGGCGAAGCCCGCCGGCCAGCGCCCGCCGGCGCCACCCGCGGGAGCCCGATCGGCTTCGGGAGAGAAAGCGGTGCCCCGGCCACAGCCCGGCCAGGCCAAGCCGGCCAAGCCTGAGGCTGTGAAGCCGCCGGCAGCCAAGCCGCGGCCCGGCGCAGCGCCCGCGCCTGCGGCCCGGCTGCCGCAGCGCCCCGAGGCGCCTGCCGAGCCGCCGCCTCCCCAGGAGATCGAGATCCCGGCCACCATCACGGTGCGCGACCTGGCGGAGATGATGCAGCGCAGCCCCATCGAGGTCATCAAGGTGCTCATGAACTACGGCATCATGGCGCCCATCACCCAGAGCATTGACTTCGACACGGCTGCCATCATCGGCGAGGAGATGGGCGTCAAGATCAAGCGCAAGCAGGAGGAGGTCCCCGTCGCCGCTCCGCCCGCGGAACAGCCGGGCAAGCCGGTCAAGACCCTGCGCCAGCGCCTGCTGGAGATGACCCCGGAGGAGCGCCTGAAGGTGCGGCCGCCGGTGGTGACGGTGCTGGGCCACGTGGACCACGGCAAGACCACCCTGCTGGACGCCATCCGCAAGACCGACGTGGCCAGCGGCGAGGCAGGCGGCATCACCCAGCACATCGGCGCCTACCAGGTGGAGTACCAGGGCCGCAAAATCACCTTCCTGGACACGCCGGGCCACGAGGCCTTTACGGCCATGCGCGCCCGCGGGGCCCAGGCTACCGACATCGCGGTGCTGGTGGTGGCGGCCGACGACGGGGTGATGCCCCAGACCAAGGAGGCCATCGCCCACGCCCGCGCCGCCGGCGTGCCCATCGTGGTGGCCTTGAACAAGATAGACAAGCCCAACGCCAACCCGGAGCGGGTCAAGCAGGAGCTGGCCGACCAGGGCCTCCTGGTGGAGGAGTGGGGCGGCGACGTGATCTGCGTGCCGGTCTCGGCCAAGTACGGCAAGGGCATTGACGAGCTGCTGGAGAACCTGCTGCTGCTGGCCGAGGTGGAGGGCTTCAAGGCCGACGCCGAGGGCGAGGCCATCGGCACGGTGATCGAGAGCAAGCTGGACAAGACCCGCGGGCCCAGCGCTACCCTGCTGGTGCAGAAGGGTACCCTGCGCACCGGCGACGCCCTGGTGATCGGCGGCGTCTACGGTCGTGTGCGCGCCATGTTCGACGACCGCGGCAACCCGGTGGAGGCGGCCGGCCCCTCCACGCCGGTGGTGGTCATCGGCCTGAGCGACGTGCCATCGGCCGGCGAGGTCTTCCGCGTGGTGGAGGACGAGCGCAAGGCGCGCGAGCTGGCGGCCGAACACGCCAGCAAGACGCGCGAGAGCGCCGAAGCCGCCCTCCAGCGCCGCACCATCAGCCTCGAGGACGTCTTCGCCCAGATGCAGGCCGGCAAGACCAAGGAGCTGCGCCTCATCGTGAAGGTGGACGTGGACGGCTCCATGGAGCCGGTGTTGAACTCCATCAACCACCTGAGCACCGAGGACCTGCGCATCAAGATCCTGCACGCGGCCACCGGCGACGTCACCGAGAGCGACCTGATGTTGGCTGCTGCCTCAGACGCCATCGTCATCGGCTTCAACGTGCAGGTCAGCCCGGCGGCCCAGAAGTCGGACCTGGCCCAGCAGGTGGACGTGCGCCTCTACAACGTGATCTACGAGCTGGTGGAGGACGTGGACAAGGCGCTCAAGGGCTTGTTGGAGCCGGTGTACCAGGAGAAGGTGCTGGGTCGCGCCGAGGTGCGGGCGGTGTTCCGCATCCCCAAGCGAGGGCAGGTGGCCGGTTGCTTCGTGCAGGAGGGCGAGATCCAGCGCAACGCGATGGCACGGGTGCGCCGCAACGGCACGGTGGTGGGCGAAAGCCGCATTGGCTCCCTCAAGCGGTTCACCGAGGACGTCACCGAGGTCAAGGCGGGCTTCGAGTGTGGCGTTGGCCTGGACAACTTTAGCGACTTCCAGGTCGGCGACGTCATCGAGGTGTACCAGAAGGTGCGGGTGTAGGCTCCGGCGCGAGGAAAGCCGGCAGCTCTGTTCGGAGCTCGACCAAGCCCGGGCACGAAGCCTTGCCGGCTGTCTCCCCTGAGCCGAGGAGGTTCGCCATGTCCGTTGCCACACGCAGACAAGAGCGAGTGGGCGAACTGCTGCAGCGGGAGCTGGCGGAGCTGATCGCCTTCGAGGTCAAGGACCCCCGCTTGGCCGACGTCAGCGTGACGCGGGTGTCGGTGACCGCTGACCTGCGCACCGCCCACGTCTACGTCAGCACCCTCGACGACGACCCGGCCAGCCACGCTGCCACCCTGGCGGCGCTGCAGCACGCCGGCGGCTACCTGAGGCGGCGTCTCGGCGAGCGAGTGGTGCTGCGCTACCTGCCCGACCTGCGCTTTCACTACGACGAGGGCGTGGCTGCCAGCCTGCGCATCGAGGCTTTGATCCAGCAGGCGGTGGGTGAGTCCGAGCAGCAGTGAGCTGCCGCCGTGGCCGGCCCATGTTCGATGCCGTTCGTTCCTGCCTGACGGCTGCCCGTCGGGTGTTGTTGATCAGCCATGTAGCCCCAGACGGCGATGCCATCGGCTCGCTGCTGGGGCTATACGCGTTGTTGCAGGAACAGGGGTACCAGGCGACGCCGGCCAACCCGGACGAAGTGCCTCCGTTCCTCCGCTTCCTGCCCGGCTGGGAGGACGTGGTCCAGCAGGCGGACGAGGAGTTCGACCTGGTGGTGGCGCTGGACAGCAGCGACCTGCCGCGGCTGGGCGCTCTCTTCGACCCCCAGCGCTACGGCCACCTGCCCTTGGTCAACGTGGACCACCACGTGACCAACCTGGGCTACGGCACGGTCAACGTGGTGGACCCGTCGGCCTCCAGCACCTGCGAGGTGGTGTATCGCCTGGCGCTGGCTCTGGGGTGGCCCATCAGCCCGCGCAGCGCCCAGTGCTTGCTCACCGGCATCGTCACCGACACCCAGGGCTTCCGCACCGCCAACGTGACGGCCGACCTGCTGGGCATCGCCCAGCGCCTGATGGAGGCCGGCGCCTCCCTCCCCTTGATCACCGAGAACGCCTTTGGCCGGAGCTCCCTGGCTTCCATCTGCCTGTGGGGCCAGGCGCTCACCAACGTTCGGCTGGAGGACCGCATCATCTGGACCGCTATCCCGCTGAACGCCCGCGCGCGCTGCTACGGCGTGGAACAGAGCGACACCGGCCTGGCCAGCTTCCTGGTGGCGGCCGAGGAGGCAGACGTGTCGGTGGTGCTCACCGAGCGCAAGGACGGCAAGGTGGACGTGGGCCTGCGCGCCAAGCGGCCCTTCGACGTGTCTCAGGTGGCCCTGAGCCTGGGCGGCGGCGGCCACCCGCTGGCTGCCGGCTGCACCTTGGCGGTGGACCTGGAGACAGCGCAGCGGCTGGTGCTGGCGGCGCTGCGGCCCGCGTTGGAGGCCCAGCGCGCGGCCCGGCCAGGCCTGAGGGAGGCGAGCCGGACATGAGGAAGGCGAGCCGGACATGACCGGTGCGGCCGAGGCCATGGGCCTCCTGAACATAGACAAGCCGAAGGACTGGACCTCCCACGACGTGGTGGCGCGGGTGCGTCGCCTCACCGGCGTGCGCCAGGTGGGGCACACCGGCACCCTGGACCCCATGGCGACCGGCGTGATGGTGGTGTGCCTGGGCGCGGCCACCCGGCTGGCGGAGTACGTCACCGGCCTGCCCAAGGTCTACTGGGCCGAGATCACCCTGGGAGTGGCCACGGACACCTACGACGCTACAGGCCGGCCGACCTTCGAGGCGCCGGTGCCGCCGCTGTCGGCGGATGAGCTGGCCGCGGCCCTGCAGCCTTTCACAGGTCGCATCCTGCAGAGGCCGCCCATCTACTCGGCGCTCAAGCAGGAGGGCGAGGCGCTGCACAAGCGGGCGCGCCGCGGGGAGGCCGTGGAGGTGCAGCCAAGGCCGGTCACCGTCTACGAGTTCGCCCCGCTGGAGTTCGACGGCCGGGTGTTGACCGCCAGGATAGCTTGCAGCGCCGGCACCTACGTCCGCTCCTTGGCCCACGACCTGGGCCAGGCGTTGGGATGCGGCGGCCACCTGAGCGCGCTGCGGCGGCTGGCTGTGGGCGACTTTGGCGCCGAGGAGGCGATCACCTTGGAGCAGCTGGCAGCCGCGGCTGCTGCGGGCCGCTGGACGTCGCTGGTGCTGCCGGCCGATCGCGCCGTGGCCCATCTGCCGGCGGTCACGCTGGCTCCCGATCAGGCTCGCCGATTGCTCTTCGGCCAGCCGGTGCCGGCTGCCCCTGCGTCCGCGGCCGACCAGGCGCGCGCCTACGATCGGCAAGGCCGGCTGCTGGCCGTCGTTCGGCTCGACCCCACCAAAGGCGTGTGGCGGCCGGTGAAGGTCCTCGTTCAACCAGATCCCCACCATGCAGATCTACCACGGGCTTCCTGAGCTCCCTCTGGCGCGGCCGTCTGCGCTCACCATCGGAAACTTCGACGGCGTGCACCTAGGCCATCGGGCCCTGATCCACACGATGTTGGAGAGCGCCCGCCGCCGAGGCTGGCAGGGCGGCGTGCTCACCTTCCACCCGCATCCGGCGGCTGTCCTGCGGCCCCATACCAACCAGCTCTACCTCACGACCATGGACGAGCGGCTGGAGCTGTTGAGCGGCATCGGCGTGGACTTTACCGTGGTCTATCCCTTCACCTTGGCCACCGCCAACTTGCCGGCGGCGGAGTTCGTGGCGCAGGTGGCGCGCGCGGTGAACCTGGCGGGCCTGTGGGTGGGACCTGATTTCGCCCTGGGCCGTGGCCGCGAGGGCAACGTGGAGGTGCTGGCTGCGCTGGGGCGGACGATGGGCTTCGAGGTGTATGTCATCGAGCCGCAGACCATAGGCGGCGTTGAGGTGCGCAGCGGCCGCATCCGGCAGCTCCTGCTGGAGGGAGACGTCGCTGCGGCGGCGGAGGGCCTGGGCTGGCGCTATCGGGTGTCGGGCGTGGTGGTGCCGGGCGCCTCCCGCGGGCATCGCATCGGCTTTCCGACGGCCAACCTAGCGGTGGCGGCGGAGCGGCTCCTGCCGGCCAACGGCGTCTACGCCACCTGGGCCTGGATCGAGAACGGAGGGGACAACGGCCTGCAGTGCTACGCCAGCGTCACCAACATCGGCGTCCGGCCCAGCTTCGACAACGGCCAGCGCACGGTGGAGGCGCACCTGCTGGACTTCAGCGGCAACCTCTACGGCCGGCGCATGGCCCTAGAGTTCGTGGAGCGGCTGCGGCCGGAGATGAAGTTCCCCGGTGTAGACGCCCTGCGCAGTCAGATCCAACAGGACATCGCCCGCGCCCGCGCCATCCTCCGCGCCTGAGCCCTGGCTCGTTGCGCCTTGGGCGTTCCGTGTTACTCCCTCTATGCCCCGCTACTACGAGGAGCTCCACCACACCGCCGATTGGGCCATTCGCGTCTGGGGCCACGACGTCGAGGCTCTGTTCGTGCACGCTGCCGAGGCCATGTTCGAGCTGCAGGGCGCCGACTTCGCTGCCCCGGCCACGGTGCCCGCCCATGTGGCCTGCCGGGGGGTAGACCTGGAGGCGCTGCTGGTGGCCTGGCTCAACGATTTGCTGTTCGCCTCCGAGGCCCACGCCGCACTTTTCACCCGGTTCGCCGTCCGCATCGTGCCGCCGGCCGGCCCAGAGGGGGACTATGCGCTGGAGGCGGACGTCGCCGGTCCGCCGGGCCGCAGCTCCCTGGCCCACATCAAGGCCGTGACCTACTACGACCTCTCGGTGCGGCAGACGGCCGCTGGCTGGGAGGCGACCGTTACCTTCGACACGTGAGGAAAACAGAAGACTGGGCCGGTCTCGCAGACCGGTCCAGTCTCGGCGCTGTTCAGGAGGACGACTGGACCGGTCTCACAGACCGGTCCAGTCTTGACGCTACTCCTCTCCCCGCAACACAAACTGCTCGAAGGCCTCTGCCGTCCAGGGGAGGGCCGGCTTGAAGAAGTGCTCGTAGATGGCCTGGGCGTAGACGCGGATCTCGTACTGCGCGTCGGGGGCCATGCGCAGCTTGAGGAAGTGCATCAGGTTGTGGGCGTCTATCTTGGCTACCCAGGTGTAGTAGACGCCGAAGCCGGCGAGAAACAGCCGCGCCTGCTCGCGCGCCACGCCTGCGTCCAGGGCAGCGCGGTAGAGGCGATAGCCCTCCTCGTAGTGCCGCTGGAGAGCCTCGCTGAAGCGGGCGCCCTCCTCCGGCGAGAGCAGCCCCTCGCTGGCCTGCTTGTTGCTGGGGCTCTGGCGGCGCCATGCGTCGGCCTCGACCAGGTAGAAGTCGTCTTCGTCGAAGGGGGTGTAGCGGCCCGACTGGGCGTTGAAGGAGAAGGTGCGATGTCGCACCCACTGCCACCAGGTGACGACAGGCGCGCGCACGCGGAACTTGAACTCCACCATCTCAAAGGGGGTGGTATGCCGGTGGCGCATCAGGTAGAAGAGGAGCTTCTTGTCCTTCTCCGGCCCCTTGCTCTCGCCCAGGAAGGAGGTGCGCGCTGCAGCCACGATGGCGTTGTCGTCGCCCATCAGGTCCTGCAGCTCCACCCACCCCTTGTCCAACACTGCCACGCGCTTGCCGATTAAGTCACTGCGGGCCATGCTACATCTCCAGAATGTGTACCTCGTCTACCGGCAGCTCTTCCACGATCTCCTCGATGTCGGCGCGGGTCAGGTTGGCCACCTTGAGGGTGATCAGGATGCCGTCGTCGAGGGACATGCTGCCCAGGCTGACGATGTTGCCGCCCTCGCGCGCCAAGGCCGTGGTGATGTCAGCCAGGATGCCAGGGAACGCCGGCGCGCGCATGGTCACCCGTAGGCCGTGCTCCTTGCCGATCATCAGCAGCAGCGACACCCGTGCCATGTCGGTCTCGGTGATGATGCCCACGGGCTTGTCCCCTTCCACCACCACCAGCGAGCCCACGCGGCGGGTGGCCATGAGCACCCCGGCGGTCTCCATGGGCATGTCGGGCGGCACGGTGATCACGTGGGGGGTCATGATGTCGCGCACGATGAGCGACGGCGGCTCGCCGCCGGTGGGCGGCGCCTGGCCCCGGCGCACCGGCACCGCTAACGCCTCCAGCAGTCGCCGGTCCGACACCAATCCGACGACGCGACCTTCAGCGTCTACCACGGGCGCGCGGCGCAGCCCCTGCTCCCGCAGGAGCTGCAGAGCCGGGCCGGCCTTCTCGTCGTCGCGCACGGTGATCAACTCGCGGGTCATGAAGTCCTTGACGAACATGGGTGTCTCCTCCACCGAGGCTTGGCAGGCCGACGGCGGCCGTTGCAACGGCGCTGCGGCCCTGGGATAGCTGGCCTACAGGCCCACAATGACGGCCGCCACTCCCATGGCGGCCAACGGCTGGACCTGGGCGTCCTCTGTGGCCACGGCGATCACTTCCACGCCACGGCTATGGGCTGCGCGCACCAGGCGGCCGCTCAACTGGTCAGCCGGGAGGATGAGAGCAGGAGCTGCCGGTCGGTAGAAGGGGGTCAGGCGCAGGCGATAGGCGGTGACGAAGGCGCGCGCCTCCCCCTCCGTGTAGGCCGTGGCTAGGTCAGGCGCCTGGGCGCGCAGGGCCTCCACCAGCTGTTGGCCTTCCACTTTCGCCAGGACACGGCCCCGGGCGTTTTGCCCGTCCACCGCCTGTAGCAGGGCAGCCACCGTGGCGAGCTCGGCGGCCTGGACGTCGGCGACCACTCGCTGCTCCGGGAACGCCTGCAGGATCTCGGCCAAGGTCAACAGGCGCTGCCCGCGGCCGCGCCAGGGATAGGTGCCGGTGCCGCCGGGATCGAAGCGATAGGCAGCATCTAAGGCGGCCAGCTCGGCGGCGGTGTACTGCGCGATCCGACCGCTGCCGTTGGTGAACTCGGCCAGGTCGGCCGAGGGCGCTGCCACCAGCTGTCCATCGCGGGTGAGCCACAGGGGGAGGTAGAAGCCGTCCGCGCCCTCCTGCTGGGCCGCTTGCAGCGCGGCCAGGGTGTAGGGCGGGGCTGTGGCTGAGCGTCCGGCGTCGGCCAGCCTCAGGGGACCGGCGTGCTGTTCTGGGAAGAAGGGGGGGCGGGACAGCGGCCGGATCGTCACCAGGCGATAGAGCCCGAAAACCACCAGGGCCACGAACAGGAAAAGAACTAGGCGAACGATGAACTGGCGCATAAAGGATAGGACGAGGGACGGGCGAGGAATATGTGAGCTCAGTCGCTATTCTACCATCACTGCGCCAAAACCCCTAGCTCCACGGGATGCGGAGTCGGCGCCCCCCGGCGCGGGATGGCCGTTCGCACCTGGGGGTGCGAACTCCGCGGGGGAAGGGGTGACGCCCCAAGGCCCGCTGCAACGGCGGAGTCGGCGCCCCCAGGCGCCGGATGGTGGTTCGCACCTGGGGGTGCGAACTCCGCAGGGAGGAGGGAGGGCATGTCAGACACGGTGCAACGGCGGGGTCGGCGCCCCCAGGCGCCGGATGGTCGTTCGCACCTGGGGGTGCGAACTCCGCAGGGAGGAGGGAGGGCATGTCAGACACGGTGCAACGGCGGGGTCGGCGCTCCT
>JANWYQ010000195.1 GCA_025055015.1 Caldilineales bacterium | reverse complement strand
CGGGGGGGGTCGCCGTCCCCCCTCCCGGGCCCGCCGCGGGGGGCCTGGGTGCTGGCTTGTCTAACCGGGGGGGTGGCCGCTTTGGGGGTCGGCGGCTCCCACCACGTGGGGTGTTGGCGCTGCCCCCACCCACGCCTCTTTTAGCTTCTCAGGCGCGGTGGTGGCCTCGGACATCCATCAGGACAACCGTCGGCCCGCCGCCCCCTCTCCTCTCTCAGCGCCCCAGCAGGCTCTGCAGCCAGCTCACCAGCCGCTGCAGCAGGGTTACCGGCCGCGCCTCCAGATGGTTCAACCCTAGCGCGTTGGGCTGGTCGGTGAACCCGAAGTCCACCGTCATGTACGCGCTGGGATCGGCGTACCCGATCGGGTCGCCCGAGTCCGGCGTGGTCTGGGCGTTGATCTGGGCATTGAGCACCCCGCTGACCACCTCGTCAGCCTTATACCCCGGCACGCCGTCGTCGCCGCCCGAGGTGTCGTGGTCGCCCACATCGGGGTTCCCGCCGCCGCCCAGGCTGCTCTGCACGCCGCACGACGGCGGCACGGTCGAGGGCACCACCGCCACGTAGTACTGACCGGGGGTCACCGGCAGGAACAGGTAGTTGCCGTTGGCATCGGTGGTGGTGGTCTGTTCCAGCACGTCGTCACCGGTGTACGGCTGGCCGTCCGGGCCCAGGCTGTAGAGCCGCACCGTCACGCCCGGCTGGCCGACTTCGGCCAGGTCAAACGTGCTGTTGCCGTTCGGGTCGCAGAACACCAGGTTGCCGATGGTCACGCCCGTCGCGAGCACCAGGCCGGCGTCCACCGTCAGGTCTACCTGCCCAATTCCCAGCGTGACCGGCGGCGTTGTCCGACCTGTCACCTGGTGGGCGTCGCTGTCGGTGACGTCGGGCCCGATGTTGGGCGCTGTGAAGGCGTACCCAGGGGGCGGCGCAAACTCGACCGTGTACGTGCCGGGCGGCAGGCCGGGGAAGCTGTAGTTGCCGCTGGCGTTGGTCACCGTGGTGATGGGGTTCCCCGCCGCGTCCAGCACCGGGTTCCCGCTGCCGTTCAGCAGCCGCGCGGTGGCGCCGGGCACGCCCGGCTCGCCGGCATCCTGTTGCCGGTTGCCGTTCTGGTCATGCCACACCAGGTCACCCAGCCGAGCCAGCACGTAGTCCTCCACCTCGCCGTTGGGCGCTGCGCCAGTGGCGCTGTTGCCGCCCTGGGCACACTCATCGGTGATGCGGAAGCGGGCAGGGGTGGTACCTACGGTGCTGGCAGGCACGCTGATGGTGATCAGGCGTGTGCCGCTGCTCAGCGCCAGGTCGCCCACCGTGCCGCTGCCGGGCGTGCTGTCAATGGCCGTGTAGGTCACCGGGTCGAGCACGCCGTCGCCGTTGAAGTCTATGAACGCGCTCAGACACGCCGTCCCGTCCGGATCGGTGATCACCACCCGGATGTTGGCGGTGGTGCCGGGCATTAGCGGCGTGAGGAAGGTCACGCCGTCCTCGTCGTCCAGGCCGCCCACGTCGTCGCCGGTCGCGGCGACGCTCGGCTGGCCGTTGGCCTCAGCGTCGGGCGGGATGGTGCCCAGGTGCGCGGCACCGCTCACGATCACGTGCCGGGCGCCGTTGTTCGCCAACAGCGTCGGATACGGCCCGTCCGGCAGGTCGCCGTAGTCCAGCGTCACCAGGCCGGCGTCCACGGTCGTGTTGTTGTCGCCGGGGTTGAGCGGGACGGCGCCGGTGCGGCCGGTGGCCGGGTTGGCGTCACTGTCAGTGGCGTCAGGCCCCACGTTAGGCGTGGTGAAGGCGTAGCCGGCCGGCGGCACGAACTCCACGATGTAGCTGCCGGGCGGCAGGCCGGGGAACCGGTAGTTGCCGCTGGCGTCGGTCACCGTCGTGATCGGGTTGCCGTTGGCGTCCAGCACCGGGTTGCCGCCGCTGTCCAGCAGGTTCACGGTGACGCCGCTCACCGGCGGCTCGCCGGCGTCCTGCTGGCCGTTGCCGTTGGTGTCGTTCCACACGTAGTCGCCCAGCGCCGCCAGCGCGTAGTCCTCCACCTCGCCGGTGCTGGCCAGGCCGGTCGGGTTCTCGCCGCCCTGCCCGCACGCCTGCGTGAAGCGGAAGCGGCTGTACACCACGCCGCTGGTCGCCGGCACCGGGTTGACGGTGATGGTGTTGACGCCGGCGACCACGGCCAGGTTGGTGGCGATCTGGTCGCCCGCATCGGTCAGCTCGCCGTTGCCGTTCCAGTCCACCCAGGCGTTGAGACAGCCGGCCACGCTGGCCGTGACCTGGATGTCAGCCACCGTGCCGGGCATCAGCGGGTTCAGGAAGGCCACGCCGTCCTCGTCGTCCGGGGTGCCGTTGGCGTCGTCGCCTGTGGCCGCCGCAGTAGGCTGGCCATCGGTCTCGGCGTCCACCGCGGCGCCCAGTGTTACACCGCTTACGATGCCATGCCGCGGGCCGTTGTTGGCCAGCAGCGTCTGGTAGTCGGCCGGGCCGGTCCCGCCGGTGGTATCCGGCAGGTCACCGAAGTCGAGAGCGGCCGTGGCGATGTTGACCTGGTAGTCCTCTACCTCGCCGGTGTTGGCCGGGCCGGTCGGGTTGGCCACCTCGCCCGCTGCGCTGGCCACCCGGCAGCGCAGGTAGCTGACGCCCGCCACCGGCGGCGCAAAGCCCGTGAAGGTGAGGTTGATGGTCTGCAGCGACGGGCCGCTGGTCACCGTCGCCGACGCGCCCTCGCCCGCATCCAGGAAGTCGCCGTCCCGGTTGAAGTCCATCCAGCACGCCACCGTGGCGCTCGCACCGGTGTTGTTCAACACGTTCACCGACAGCGGCACGCTGGTGGAGGCGGTGGTCACCGCCGGCAGGGTCGTCACGCCGTCCTCGTCGTCGGGTGTGCCCGTGGTGTCATCCGCATCGGCCGCCGTGTTCTGCAGCGTGCCGGGGTCCGCATCCGGCGCCACCGCGCCCAGCTGCAGGTTGGGCACGATCACGTGGCTCGGCCCGCTGTCCGCGGCCGTGGTGTTGTAGTTGCCCACTCCCGTGCCGGGCCCTGTATCCGGCGCATCGCCGTAGTCCAACGCCGTGATGGTCACCCGGTAGTCCTCCACCTCGCCGGTGTTGGCCGGGCCGGTCGGGTTGGCCACCTCGCCCGCTGCGCTGGCCACCCGGCAGCGCAGGTAGCTCACCCCCGCTGTCGGCGGCGCAAAGCCCGTGAAGGTGAGGTTGATCGTCTGCAGCGATGCGCTGCTGCTCACCGTCGCCGACGCGCCCTCGCCCGCATCCAGGAAGTCGCCGTCCCGGTTGAAGTCCAGCCAGCACGCCACGGTCGCGCTCGCACCGGTGTTGTTCAGCACGTTCACCGACAGCGGCACGCTGGTGGAGGCGGTGGTCACCGCCGGCAGGGTTGTCACGCCGTCCTCGTCGTCGGGCGTGCCCGTGGTGTCGTCGGCGTCCGCCGCCGTGTTCTGCAGCGTGCCGGGGTCCGCATCCGGCGCCACCGCGCCCAGCTGCAGGTTGGGCACGATCACGTGGCTCGGCCCGTTGTCTGCCGCCGTGGTGTTGTAGTCCCCCACGCCTGTGCCGGGCGCCGTGTCCGGCGCATCGCCGTAGTCCAGCGTGGTGTTGATGACGACCTGGTAGTCCTCCACCTCGCCGGTGTTGGCCGGTCCGATCGGGGCGGCCACCTCGCCCGCCGCGCTGGCCACCCGACAGCGCAGGTAGCTGACCCCCGCCGTGGGCGGCGCAAAGCCCGTGAAGGTGAGGCTGATCGTCTGCAGCGATGCGCTGCTGCTCACCGCCGCCGACGCGCCCTCCCCAGCGTCAAAGAAGTCGCCGTCCCGGTTGAAGTCCAGCCAGCACGCCACCGTGGCGCTCGCTCCGGTGTTGTTCAGCACGTTCACCGTCAGCGGCACGCTGGTGGAGGCGGTGGTCACCGCCGGCAGGGTCGTCACGCCGTCCTCGTCGTCGGGCGTGCCTGTGGTGTCGTCGGCGTCCGCAGCCGTGTTCTGCAGCGTGCCGGGGTCGGCATCCGGCGCCACCGCGCCCAGCTGCAGGTTGGGCACGATCGCATGGCTCGGCCCGCTGTCCGCCGCCGTGGTGTTGTAGTTGCCCACTCCGGTGGCGGGCCCCGGGTCCGGCGCATCGCCGTAGTCGGTCGCTGTGATGATGACGATCTGGTAGTCCTCTACCTCACCGCTTCTGGCCGGGCCGGTCGGGTTGGCCACCTCGCCCGCCGCGCTGGCCACCCGGCAGCGCAGGTAGCTCACCCCCGCCACCGGCGGCGCAAAGCCCGTGAAGGTGAGGTTGATCGTCTGCAGCGACGAGCTGCTGCTCACCGCCGCCGACGCGCCCTCGCCCGCGTCCAGGAAGTCGCCGTCCCGGTTGAAGTCCATCCAGCACGCCACTGTAGCTCCCGTGGCCCGGTTGTTGAACACCTGCACCGTCAGCGGCACGCTGGTGGACGCCGTGGTCACCGTTGGCAGGGTCGGCACCCCGTCCTCGTCGTCTGCGCCCGTGGTGTCGTCCGCATCGGCCGCCGTGTTCTGCAGCGTGCCGGGGTCCGCATCCGGCGCGGTCTGGCCCAGCCGCAGGTTGGGCAGGATGACGTGGCTCGGCCCGTTGTCTGCCGCCGTGGTGTTGTAGTTCCCCACCCCCGTGCCGGGCCCCGTGTCCGGCGCGTCGCCGAAGTCCAACGGCCGGAAGCCAAAGTCCCAGGCGTGATTGTTGTTGCCGTGGCCGCCGGTGGTGAACACGACGCCGGTGTTCCCCGCGCCGTCCACGTTGGGCGTGCCGTCGCTGTCGCGCAGGTCTGCGCCCGAGTCGCTGCCACCGTTGTTGGGGATCGTGGGCAACGAGCCGCTGCCACAGGCTTGTTGCACCGCCGACTGGTTCGGGTTGATCAGCAAGCGACACTGGGCGCTGCGCGGGATGATGCGCACGCTGCTGTTCCAGGTCGCAGCCGGCCAGCCGTTGGCCGCCGTGATGCCGCCGGTGTTGTCCCGGAACAGGTAGCGCCCCTGGCTGTCGGTGGTAGCGGTGGCGGAGGCCTCATAGCCGTTGCCGGGGTTGCCGTCGGTGTCGCACTGCAGCTGCACGGTGGCGCTGCTGATGATCGGCTCGCCGGGGTCCTGCACGCCGTTGCCCGCGCCCACCTGGTTCGAGCCGGCGCCGGTGTCGCACCACAGCCGATTGCCCAGCTCCAGCGGCGCCGGGTCCAGCAGCGGCTCGACGTCGCCCAGGCCGCCGGCCTTGCTCCATCGGCCGTCCATCTGCTCGTCGCGAGCGACGTAGCCGCGCAGGAACGCTCCGCTGGAGTTGGTCATCCAGTGAAGACCGGACTGCTCCCAGGGATAGTCGAGATGGTAGCCGGGGTCAATCACTGTGGAGACCACAAAGCTGCGGCCGGGTATCTGCAGTAGCGCACCGGAAGCGATCTCAGAGTGGCCGGGCGGCGAGTTGTTCACCGATCCGTCGTCGGCTTGGTCGCTCTTCACGTCGTCCTGGTAGTAGTGCTCTTGGATCGGCGCCCGATAGTCGGTGTTAGTGGGGTGATAGATCTTGTGGTTGCGGGTGCGCGTGGCGGGCGGGTTGCACCCGGACCCCGACACCACCAGGCTCTCCATGACCCATGTCCTCTCGCCGGTGCGGCAGGCGCGAAGGACGTCCCCGACGGCCGTCGGCGTCAGGGTCACGCCGCCGGAGGGCCGGGCCGCGTTGTAAGCGTCCATCAGGGCGAAGCGATCCATCATGCCGATGATCATGTCGCCGTCGTTGTCGAAGTCAATCTCCGAGATCACCGGCTGAGGGTACCAGCAGTAGTCGTTGTTGCCGGTGCACGGGTACTTGGGCGCCCAGGGCGACCACTTAGCGCTGCCGCGCGCGTAGGTGGTGTCGCTGTACCAGCCGCTTCGGCCCCAGTTCACCCACCCCCGCTCGTAGGTCAGCGGGAAGTTCAGCTTCACCGTCCAGGTGGAGCCGTCGTACTCGAACACGTAGCCGCGCAGCCTGGAGTGGTCGCCGGGCCGCGGGCCCTTTTGGTCAATGTCGAACGGCAGCGAGGTGGATGGCACCGTGCTCTCGCCCGTGCACACCGCGCCCAGGTACACCCGGCCGTCTCGGTAGCCCAGGCCGAACGCGCGAAAGTCGCCCATCTCCGGACAGCTGCTCTGGATCAGGCTGTACGGGTTGCCGGTGCCACTCACCAGCGACACTGCCACCATGGTGCCGGGGTTGCCGTTGGACAGGATCGGTATCTGGAGGAGCCGGCGGATGCCCAGATCTACCGCGTAGAGCGTCTTGCCGTCGTCCGAGATCGTGAGGTCGCCCAGCCCCTCCTTGATGGCCCAGGGGATCACGCCGAAGTCCTGGGTCCAGTTGGGCGAGGAACCGTGGGGATCGGTGCGAGCGGGGTCCACCGTGAACCACGCGCTGGCCGTGTTGGTCGCCAGGCTGATCCGATAGATGGTGGTCGGGTTACCCTTCAGCGGCACAAAGCGCCGGATGAAAGAGGCGACGTAGAGCGCGTTCCGCTCGCGGTCGCGCGCCATGCCCCACACGGCGCCCACATCCGAGTGTCGCACAATCGTGGTCTTGGCCGGGGTCTCGTAGTCCGCCGGGTTGGTGGAGCTGGCGCCGGCGCTCTCAGGAAGCCGGACCACTACAGGATCGTTGACGGGTGACATGCCGATCCCGAAGTATCGGATGCCCGAGCTGTGCTCGACGAAAGCCATCTGAACACCGCTGCTGGGCGCATACTGGCCGGGGTTGTTCAACCCGATTTGCAGCCCAGAGGCGCCGTCCGACGCGAACACCACCGTGGTGTTGCCGGCAGCGCCGGGGAACAGGTAGCTCGGGTACCCGGTCACCTCGATGCGCCACTGCCCGGCGCCGGTGCCCAGGCTAAACGCGCCAGTGCCGCTGGTGGTGGCCGACACTCCGCCCGTGGTGCCTGTGTCGCTGGCCGGGTACGCTGTCACCGTCACGCCCGGCACGCCTGGTTCGTTGGTGTCTTGGGTGCCGTTGGCGTTGAAATCGCGAAACACCACGCCGCTGATGGCCGTCGGCGCTTGCGACTCCAGGGCCGTCCTCTCTGCGCCTGTGGCAAGCGCCGGCGTCGCCGCCGACGGCACCAGGAGCGACGAGAGCATCAGCGCCAAAGCCGTCAAGAGCGACAACGCCGATCGAGAAAAGCTGTGTGCGTACTTGCTCGCCATGGCGTGCGTCCTCCTCTGCGCAGGGTGCTCGGTGCTCAACCAATGGGAAGTCAACAGCAAACCATCCCGTCTCCGACGACCTGTCCGTGTTGCGCCTCATCAAGCCATCTAGGACCTCAATCCTCGGCGAGGCCCAGCCAACCGCTACGGCTCGTCCGTGAGGCGCAACAGGTCAGGGCTCAGGGTCCCGCCTAACGGCGAGCCAGCCTGAGCCTCCAGCGCTGCCTCGAATACAACAGCCGGTGCGCAGTACGGGCGAGACCTCAGGACGGCTGGCCTCGGTAGCGTTCCTAGCTCAAGCTCAGCCATTCGACACCTCCTGGGGAAACAAGCGGACAATCGTCGGCAACAGATCCTCGGCCAACGTCTCCTTAGACAAGCACTCATCTGCGCCGTCGGCCACCAGGGCAGCGCGATAGGGCGCAGCGTCGAAGACAGTGAGAACGATGATCTTGCCGGCCGGCAGCCACTGTTTCAAGTGGCGGATGCGGTGGCCATCGGCCAGGCCTGGCGTGCGCGCGTCCACCAACACCAGGTCGGGTTGCAAGGTCTGCGCCTTGACCCGCCCCTCGGCCAAGCTGCACGCCTCGCCTACAACTGTCAGCTCCGGCAGGCCGGAAAGGATGCTGCGCAGCGAGCGTATGAAGTAGGGGTTCGGATCAACGAGCAGAACTTTAAGCATAGGAGCCCATTGCGCTGAGGGTACGGTCCAGTTTCGCGCTGCTGTCGCGCACGCGCAATGAGAACATCCCCCTATTTTTGAGGCGTGTTTCCCCTAAACGCGACTAGGGAAGCTTAAGGACAGGCGGGGACGACCCTAGGGCAATCGTGTCCAGGGACGGAGAGAGCGAGGAGATAGCCGTCACCGGAACAGCCCATAGCGCTCGGCGAAACGCACGACATCGGCCGTGTTCTGCAGGTGCAGTTTCTTCATCGCGTTGCTGCGATGAATATCCACCGTCTTGGGGCTGAGATGGAGCAGCGCCCCAATCTCGCGCGACGTGCAGCCCTGGGCAACTAGCCGCAGCACCTGGCGCTCGCGCGGGGTCAAGAGCTCCAGTGGGTCGGGCGCAGCGGCAAGCTCGCTGTAGCGCACGTACTCCTCGATCAGCAAGCTGGAAACGGCGGGGCTGAGAAAGCCCTGGCCAGAGGCCACAGCGCGCACCGCAGCCACCAGGTCTCCCAGTACGGAGTCCTTCACCACGTAGCCGACAGCGCCAGCGCGCAGCGCCTGGCCTACGTAGTCGCGGCTGCTGTGCACGCTCAAGATCACCACGCGGGTATGGCCGCTCAGCTGTCGGGTCGCCTCGATGCCGGAGATGTCCGGCATGGTGATGTCCATCACCACAACGTCCGGCCGCGCTGCCATCACGGCGCCGATCGCCTGTTGGCCGCTGCCCGCCTCTCCCACTACCACGATGTCGGGCTGTTCCTCTAGGAGGGCGCGCAGCCCTTTGCGCACAATCGGGTGATCGTCCACTAGAAAGACGCGGATAGGAGACATCGGCAGACCTCTTCTCAGGTCCCGGCTACGACAACGGCGCCGAACGGCCTCTTAGGAGCCCAGGCTCAGCCGTTCCACCGGATTGGAGCGGCAGCCACCGTCGGTTCCAATGGGATGCGCAAGTCCACGAGGGTGCCGCGGCCGGGCTCAGAGGAGACGAGACACTCGCCTCCAAGAGCGGCAGCGCGCTCACGCATGCTCAGCAGCCCTGAGCCACGGCGCAAGCCGCCCGCCGCGTCGAAAGCGGAGACGTCGAAGCCCTGTCCATCGTCTCGAATCTGCAGGTGAAGGGCTTCCGGTGTGCAGTGGAGTTTGACGTCTAAACGGCCGGCGCGCGCGTGGCGGCTAACGTTGGTGGTCGCTTCCTGCAAGATGCGATACACGGCCAGAGCCACGGCCGGAGACAACGGCTGCTCTGCGCCATGGACACGAAAACTCACCGTCAGGCCGCTGCGACGGGCAAGCTGCTCGAGATACCAGCGGATGGCCGGCACCAGGCCCAGGTCGTCCAGCGCAGGAGGGTGCAGGTCCAGGGACAGCATGCGCGTGCGGCCGACCGTCTGTTCTGCGAGCCAGCGAGCCTCGGCCAGGCGCTCTAAGTCGCGCACCTCGGCTCTGCCGGCCAGGCTACGCTCCAGCGAGCCCAAGTTCAGCAACAGCGCGGTCAAGGCCTGGCCCATGTCGTCGTGGAGCTGGCGAGCCACGGCCTGGCGCTCCAGCTCCTGGGCGTGCATCAGGTTGAGAACCAGCTGGCGGGTGCGCGCGACCTGGGCTTCGAGGGCCTGGTAGAGCCGCGCGTTGGCCAGCGCTGCGCCGGCCTGGGCGGCAAAAGCCTGCAGCAAGCGGGGGCCGTCCGGCGGCACGGCGTCCCGCTCCGCAAAGTCTAGGTTCAGAAAGGCCGCAACCTCGCCGTCTACCACAATCGGCGCACCGAGATAGGAGCCAATCCAGCGGGAGGTAGGGAGGTCTTGCCAACCGTTGATGGCCTTCACGTCGCGGATGAGCATCGGCTGCCGGGTGGCCACCATGGCCGCCAGGTTGTAGTTCTCGGCGATGCGGAAGACCATGGATCTCGCTATCTCGTCCAGCCCGCGCTCGGCGTAGCCTCGTGTGCGCACCACGCGTGCCACCTCGCCCTCCACCAGGAAGATGCTGGCCGCGTCGCTCGGCACCAGGCGCTGCGCGTTGGCCAATACCTGGTCGAGCAGCTCTTCCAGGCCAACGGTGTGGGTGAGCGCCAGGGCGGTATCTCGCAGGGTTTCCGCCAAGAGGCGCTGTTTCCGCTCGGCCTCCTCAGCGCGTTGGCGGGCCAGGGCTGCGCCGAGGACAGCTGCAGCGCTCTTCAGGGCCTCCAGCTCAGCCGCCGACCAGGCCCGCTCGCCCACGCAGTCGTCGAAGCCCAGGAACCCCCACCAGGCACGGTCGGAAACGATCGGCACTACGGCGATGGACCGAATGCCGTGGGCCTCCAGGATGACCCGCTCGGCGGGTGGGAAGTGGGCCACCGGCCCATGGATCGGCTGGCCGGCGCTCAACTGTTGGGCCCAACGGCCCAGGCCGGACGCCGCGTACGGCAGGCTCTGCCACTGAAGGTTCTCAACCTCGGGTGGGGCGCCGGGCATGACCCACCGGTAGCGCTGGATCATGAGCAGCGCGCCGTCGGGCGCACGCTGGTTCTCGAAGATGTAGCAACGGCTGACGCAGGCGGCCCGGCCCAGCCGCGCCAGCACCTCCGGCAGCGCCTGGTGCAAGTCAGCCGGCGCCAACAACAGCTGGCTGATGTCTGCCAGCCCGGCCAGGATCGCATCGCGGCGCTGCGTCTCGTGGAACAGTCGGCCGTTCTCAAGAGCTACGCTCACCTGACGCACCATGGCCTCGAGCAGGCGTAAATCCTCTTGGTCGAACGCAGCGGGCCGGAACGACTGCAGCGCAACGGCGCCCAGAAGCCGGCCCTGCGCCAGCAGCGGCGCGGCCAACCAGGCTCGCGCCGGCCGGCCGACATGCCGTGGGACTGCGGGCAACGGCTCTGTCTCGAGGTCGTGAACCAAGAGCGGCTGACGGGTTTGCAGCACGAAGGCAGTCAGCCCGCCCTGGTCCAGGGGAATGCGCTGCCCCTGCAAGGCGGCTACAACGTCGCCGGCCTCGATGGCAAGAGCGATCTCGTAGTCATGCTGCGGTGGATCCTGGCACAGCGCCACCAAGAAGCCGTCGCACCTGAACAGCAGCGCTACCTGTTGGTACAGATGCTGCAGCAGAGCCTCCCGCTCCTTCAGGCCGCTGATGGCAAAAGCCAGCTCGTAGAGGCTGGCCAAGAGCAGGCGGCGGCGCTTCGCATCCGTCAGCTGACGTCTGCTCCGCGCGTTGCGACGGCTAGCACGGTTGGCTTTTGGTGAGCGCTGAGGCACCGGCGCAGGCCTATGGACCGACATCTTCTATCATCGGAAATGGAACCTCGGCTGCCGTTGCGGTCACCAAGCCGGAGAGGACGGGAGGGCAGTCCCACAGCGCCGGGCAGCGATGCGGGCGGCGATGACGACGCTGTAAGACTGCCCCATGACAGCGAAGGGTGCTACGACCGTGGATTTAACCCGCCCTCTGCGCGCCGGAGTTGCGACCGCGCGCTCATCATCTCACACAAAGGCCCGATGCGCAATCGGGTATTCACCCGATTTTGCGCAAGATAGCGGGGGGCCGGCCTATGGACGCAACCCACGGCGCTGGAGATAGCGAGTTACCTCAACGGCGCTGTGCAGGTCCAGCTTGCGCATGCCGTTGACCCGGTGGGTGTCCACCGTTTTCCGGCTGATGCCGAGGCGAGCGGAGATCTCGCGCGTGGTGAGCCCTTCGGCCACCAGGTGAAGCACCTGTCGCTCCCGCGGCGTCAGGGCCTCGTAGGGGTCGAGCTCGGCGGCGCGACCGGCCCTGCTAAGCTCGTACTCCTCGATGGCCGTGGGAGACAGCTTGGGGCTGAGATAGCGCTGGCCCGCAGCAGCGGCCCGGACGGCGGCAACCAGATCGTGCAACGCCGACTCCTTCAGCACGTAGGCCAGGGCGCCAGCGCGCAGCGCCTGCGCCACGAACTGACGGCCGTCGTACACGCTCAAGATCACCGCAGGGATGCGGCGCTCCATGCTGCGCAAGACCTCGATGCCGCTGATGTCGGGCAGAGCGATGTCCACGACGACCACGTCAGGCTTCAGCACCGACACAGCGCTCAACGCCTCCTGGCCATTGCCGGCCTCCCCTACCACCTCGATGTCGCGCTGTTCCGCCAACAACTCGCGCAAGCCCTTGCGCACGATGGGATGGTCGTCTACCAGGAAAACTCGGATGGGAGACATAGCTTTTCCTCAGGGTTCCCTCGCAGTCAGCCGTTCCCTGGCCCCAAGCTCGGCGCATGGCCGCGCCCTGCCCTGTGCGCTCTTCACGCAGCCGTTTTCTCGGCCGGCCCGGCGGGCGCTTCGGCCGGAAGCGGAACAGTGACCTCCAGACGGGTGCCGCGGCCCGGTTGGGAGACCACCTGAAACCGGCCGCCGAGCGCAGCCGCCCGCTCTCGCATGCCCACCAGGCCGGTTCCCCGACGCGTGGAGCCCTTGGCCAGCACGGCCTGGACGTCGAAGCCCACGCCGTCGTCCTCAATGTGAAGGGCCAGGGCCTGTGGGCCGGCCTGGAGGGAGACCTGAACCCGCTTCGCTTGCGCATGGCGGCTGATGTTCGTGGTGGCCTCCTGGACAATGCGGTAGAGGGCTAGGGCCGCCTCCGAGGGCACCTTCACTGCCCCGTCCGTCGTAATGAACTCCACTTGCAGCCGCGTGCGGTGAGCGAACTGCGTCAGATACTCTCGCAAGGCAGGCACCAGGCCCAACGTGTCCAGCAGGGGGGGACGGAGGTTAAGAGAGAGATCACGAGTGCGGGTGGCCGCCTGCTCTACAAGGCCTCTGGCCTCCACCACCTGCGCCCGCACGTCTTCAGCCACATCGGGCGGGAGATGCCCCTGTAAGAGCTCGAGATCAGAACGCAGCGTTGTCAACGCCGGGCCCATTTGCTCCTGCAGCTGGCGCGCCACCGCTTGGCGCTCGATCTCTTGGGCGTGCAACAGGTCTATCGCCAGCTGCTTGGCACGCGCCGACGACGCCTCCAGGGAGCGGTAGAGCTGCGCGTTGGTCAAAGCAGCGCCGACCTGGGCCGCAAAAGCCTGCAAGGTGGGCAAGAAATCCGGCGGAACGGCTCCGGGGTGGCCGAAGTCCAGGTTGATGAACCCAACGACCTTTCCTTGGCTCTCGATGGGCGCTCCGGCGTAAGACCGCACCCAAGCCGTCTCAGGTATGTTCACCCACCCGTCGAACGCCCTCACGTCGGGGATCAGCATAGGCTGGCGGGTTTGCATCATGTAGGCCAGGTTGGGCGTCTCACTGATCCGTAAGCTGACCCCCTGCGCGCCGGGGTTAAGCCCCAGCTCCTCGTAGCGCGACACCCGGACGACCCGCGCCACGTCCCCCTCGATCAGCATCAAGCTGGCGCGGTCGCTAGGCGCTACACGCCGCGCGTTGGCCAGAATGCGATCCAGCAGCTCGTCGAGGCTCAAGGTGCTGGCCAGGGACAAAGCGATGTCCTGCAGAGCCTCGGCCACCAGGCGTTGGCGACGCTCTGCCTCCTCCGCCTCGCGACGTGCGAAGGCAGCGCCTAGAATGCCCGCTGCGCTGCGCAGGGTCTCGATCTCTGCAAGAGACCAAGCGCGCTCCCGAATGCATTCGTCGAAGCCGATAAACCCCCACCAACGCTGGCCAACGAAGATGGGGACCACGGCGATGGAGATGATATCCTGCGGCTCCAAAATAGCACGTTCAGCAGCGGGGAACTCCGCCACCAGCCCATGGATCGGTTTGCCGGCGCCAAGGGTCTCCGCCCAGCGCGCGAAGCCCGACGCAACGTACGGCAGGTTTTGTAGCTCTGGGTTGTCTATCTGCGGCGTGATGCCGGGCGCCGCCCACTCGTACCGCTGGCTCATCAGCAACACACCGTCCGGCCCCTCGTGGTTCTCGAAAATGTAGCACCGACTGACCTCCGCCGCCTCCCCCAGCCGCGCCAACACCCCGGGCAACACCTCCCCCAGCGCCGCCGGCGCCAACAGCCGCTGGCTCACGTCCGCCAACGCCTCCAAAATCGCATCCCGCCGCGCCGTCTCCTGCGCCATGCGCACGCTGCTCAACGCTACGCCCACCTGCCGCGCCATGGCCTCCAGCAGCGTCAGGTCACCCTCGTCGAAGACATACGCCTCCCGCGCCTGCAGCACCACCGCACCCCGCACCTGGCCGCCCACCTCCATGGGCACCCCCAGCCACGACCGGCTCGGCGGACCTATCCGCCGCGGGGCCACCGGCATCACCTCCCGCTCCGCATCCCGCAGCAACAGAGGCTGCCCCTTCTGCAACACCCAGGTGATCAGACCCCCCTCCTCCTCCGTCACCCAAGCGCCGTGCACCCCTGGCACCGGCGCGCCGTCCTCGATGGCCATCACGATGCGATACTCCTTGCACCCGTTCCCCTGGCACAGGGC
>JANWYQ010000092.1 GCA_025055015.1 Caldilineales bacterium | reverse complement strand
TGCACCCTCGCCACCCGCAGAGTGCGCACCCCCAGGTGCGCACAGGGCCACGCCCTCGCCACCCGCGGAGTGCGCACCCCCAGGTGCGCACAGGGCCACGCCCTCGCCACCCGCGGAGCGCGCCCCCCCAGGTGCGCACGGGGCCAAACCTTCCCACCCGCGAAGTGCGCACCCCCAGGTGCGCACGGGGCCACACCCTCGCCACCCGCGGAGCGCGCACCCCCAGGTGCGCACGGCGCTGCACCGTCGCCACCCGCGGAGCGCGCACCCCCAGGTGCGCTCGGCACGGCGTCAAGGCCCGGCCTCGGCGTAAGCACCGCGCACCCAGCGCCAGAGCGCCTGCGCCGCCGGAGAGGCATCCTCCGGCGCAGCCAAGCTCAAGGTCAACCACAGGGGATACCCCAACGCCGCCGCCTGCGCATCGTTGGGCAGCACGCCCTCCACTGCCAATGCCCGCACACGGCCGTCCAGCCACAGCACAGGCACGTAGCCGATAGCCCCTGGCTGGTCGGCCACGTAGGCCAACATGTGCTCGTCGCCGGGAAGGATCAGGGCCGTCGGCGTGACCGGCTGATCCTGCAGCACCGCTGCGTCGAAGGCCGCCCGACTGCCGGCCCCCTCCTCGCGCACCAGGGGCAGCACAGGCCGCGTCAGCCCGCCGAGCTGGCCCCAGTTGTCCACCTGGCTGAGAAACACCGCGCGCAGCCGGTCCAGGCTGAGGTCCGCCACCGGGTTCTGAGGGTGGACGACCACGGCCAGGGGCACCCGGGCGACCTGGGTGACGCTGAGCGCCTCGCCGACGGCCAGCGCCTCCACCTCGGTCACCAGCGCCAGGTCGGCCCGCCGAGCCGCCAGCCGAGCCCCGGCCGCCAGGTCGTTGCCCACCACGTCCACCCGCACCGCGACGTGTGGATAGGCGGCGGCGTAGTCGGCAGCCAGGCGACGGGCCAGCGGCGCCGCGCTGTCTGCGACCACTACTGTCAAGGCCTCCGGCGCCGGGGTAGGCACCTGGGTGCCGCAAGCCATCAGCGCCAGGCTCGCCCAGAGGGCCAACAGCCGCAGCGCGCGCACGGCTCACTCCTGGCGCGACCGGCGCCGGGCGATGCGGCCCAGCGCGAACATGCCGATGCCCACCCAGGCCAGGTTGACGGCCACCGACGGATAGGCGCCGTAGTAGAAGGAGTTCACCATCAGCATGGCGCTGCCGGCCAGGTTGAGCAGCTGAAAGGGCAGCGAGTCGCCCTCCAGCCGGCGCAGAGAGACCAGGGCGTAGGCCAACAGCAGGGCGGCCACGCCGACCCAGCCGACGATGTCCACCGGCAAGTTACGAGGCACGCTGCGCCTCCTGGCCGTCGGCCGGCCACATCTGAAACTCAGCGCGGTCCACGGTGTCGTTGTCCGCGCGAAAGACAAAGGTGGCGTCGAAACGCTTGCCGGCCAGCACCAGGGGCAGCCAGAAGCGGGCGTCGTCCCACATCGCGTCGTAGGGGAGCTCTGAGACGTCGAACCAGCAGGGGACCATCTCGGCGCTGGGACGCGGCTCGCCCTGCCAGCGGTGAACCCAGAAGGCAAAGACCCGGTGATCCCACGCCGGCCGGTAGGGGAAGAGAAAGGTAAGCCGCGCCACCAGCTCCAGGTCGGCAGGGCTGGCGACCAGGCCAGCCTCTTCCGCCAGCTCACGCGCAGCCGCGTCCTCCGGCGCCTCGCCCGGCTCGACCTTGCCGCCGAAGCCGCCGTACTTGCCGTTGCCGAAGCCGTACTGTTTGCGGCCGAGCAGCACCTGGCGGAGCGGAGCGCTGCGGTAGACGATGCATGCGGTGGCAGTTTTCATGGCCACGCCTCTCAGGAGAAGGAAAGGAGGAAAAGCCAGGCCATTGGGGGGTCCTCGGTTTGAGGCTACGGTGCAGGGCTGCCGAACAAGCGTCGCACCTCGCTGCGGATCGCGGGCCAGTTGGGCAGGAGGACCCACGCGCCGCTGGGCGTGATCCAGGGAGTGGTGAACCCCTCGCCCAGGGTGGCCTGCACCGCTTCCCCGCGGCCGACGGCGCGCACCACGGGCAGCAGGGCAAACAGGTCGGCCGGCTGCAGATCGGTGACCACCCCGTCCCGCAGCACCTGATAGACGGCCGGCAGGCGGGGCCAGGTGGCAGGCTGCAGCAGGCGGCGGGCCATGGCCTGCACCACCTGCTGCTGGCGCCGGGCGCGGCCGAAGTCGTCGTCGGCGTGGCGGGTACGCACGTAGATCAGCGCCCGCTCGCCGTCCAGGACCTGAGGCCCGGCGTCGAAGTGGACAGTGGTCACGCCGTAGTCGGGGGTCGGGTACTGGGTGTCGGTGATGGGCTTCGGCACGTCCACCTCGACCCCACCCAGGGCGTCCACCAGGCGCACGAAAGTTTGAAAGTCGAGCAGGAGGTAGCGATCTACCGGCAGGCCGAAGGAGGCGGCCACCGTGCGGGCCGCCAGGCGAGGCGCTGCGGTGGGGTCGTCCGCCTCGTAGCCGAAGAAGGTGGCGGTGTTGATGCGCTGCGGGCCGACGCCGGGGATTTCCACCCACAGGTCGCGCGGAACGGAGAGGAGCGCGGCCTGCTGGGTTTGCCGGTTGAACCCCAGGACGAGGATGGAGTCGCTGCGGGTCGGCCCCCCTTCGTCGGGGCGGCGGTCAATGCCCAACACCAGGACGGTGGGCGGCGGCGCCGCCAAAGGCAGCGTTCCGCCCTGGCGCTCCCACCAAGCTACGGGCAAAAGGGCCAGCAGGCAGAGGAGCGAGGTCAGGCCACCCAGCGCCAGAACCGCCGGCAGCCACAGCGCGCTGCGAGAGGAGGTCCGACGCCGAGCGCGCACCGGCGGCCTGGGCAACGGTTGACGCATGGCGAGGCTAGGGCGTGGGCCGGCCGGCCAGGAAGAAGCACTGGCCCAGCGCCAAGACCATCAGGAGCAGGATCAACGCCAGCCACATCCACACGGGCAGCCCCCCTACTTGGGCGCGGCGCCGCGCTTTCTGGGGCGTCGGCTTGGGCAGCTCCGCCTGGCAGCGCCAACAGACGTGCTTGTCGTCGGGGTTCCAGGTTCCGCAGGCTGGGCAGTTGGGCATGGACCCGGGGACCAGAAGGAAAATGGCTCCTCCACAGGCCGCTAACGCTGTGGATCAGCGCAAGTACCCCCGGTGCGACTCGAACGCACAACCTACGGATTCGAAGTCCGGCGCTCTGTCCGTTGAGCTACGGGGGCATGCAGTTGGATTGTATGCTGCGGCTGGTTCGCTGTCAAATCGCCCCCTTCGGGTCGCCGTTGCCACTTTGTCGCCGTTGGGGTATAATCGCGCGCGGGCTGTTCGGAGCCCTTTTCCAAGAGCGCTTTTCGTTCTTTTTCGGCGACAAGTCGGGACTGTCGTTCGGTTGACTATGGTGCGAGACCTTACCAAAGAGCCGACCACCCTGGAGGAGCTGATCAAGCGCCTGCCGCGCACCATGTCCGAGGAGGACGTGGACCTGATCCGTCGCGCGTACGAGCTGGCCGCCACGGCGCACCGCGACGCGCAGCGCGCCTCCGGTGAGCCGTACATCCTGCACCCGCTGGCCGTCGCGGGCATCTTGGCCGACCTGCGGCTGGACGCCAACACCATCGCCGCCGGCCTCCTGCACGACGTGGTGGAGGACAACACCGCCTACGACATCGCCTACCTGGCGGAGCACTTCAACCCGAAGGTGGCGGCGCTGGTGGACGGGGTGACCAAGTTGGAGGACATGCGCAAGTTCACCGACGGCATCAGCCCCACGGCCGACCCCAAGGTGCGCAGCCAGCGGGACGAGACCCTGCGCAAGATGTTCCTGGCCATGGCCGAGGACGTGCGGGTGGTGATCATCAAGCTGGCGGACCGGCTGCACAACATCCGCACCCTGGGCGCGCTCAAGGACCACAAGCGCAGGCGCATCGCGCGCGAGACCCTGGAGATCTACGCGCCCCTGGCCAACCGCCTGGGCATGTGGGAGATCAAGTGGGAGCTGGAGGACGGCGCGTTTCGCTGGCTGGAGCCGCAGATCTACAAGCAGATCGCTCACGACCTGCAGCAGCGCCGAGAGGAGCGGGCGGCCTATGTGCAGCGGGTGATCGAGATCCTGCAGGAGGAGCTGAAGAAGGCCGGCATCGAGGCCACGGTGAAGGGGCGACCGAAGCACATCTACAGCATCTACCGCAAGATGCAGCGCAAGGGGATCGAGCTGGAGCAGATCTACGACACGGAGGCGGTGCGCATCCTGGTGAACGAGGTGTCGGAGTGCTACGCGGCCCTGGGCATCGTGCACGGCCTGTGGCGGCCGATCCCCGGCGAGTTCGACGACTACATCGCCAACCCCAAGGACAACATGTACCGCTCCCTGCACACGGCGGTGGTGGGGCCCGGCGGCCGCAACCTGGAAGTGCAGATCCGCACCTACGAGATGGACCGCACGGCCGAGTACGGCATCGCCGCCCACTGGCGCTACAAGGAGCAGACCCGCAGCCGCGACGTGGAGTTCGAGAACAAGCTGGCCTGGCTGCGCAGCCTGATGGAGTGGCGCCACGACGTGGCCGACGCGGGCGAGTTCGTCGAGGGGATGCAGACCGACGTGTTCGGCGACCGGGTGTACGTGTTCACGCCCAAGGGGGAGATCAAGGACCTGCCGGCGGGCTCGACCCCGGTGGACTTCGCCTACGCGGTGCACACAGAGATCGGCCACCGCTGTCGCGGCGCGCGGGTGAACGGCAAGCTGGTGCCCCTGGACTACAAGCTGCGCAACGGCGAGCAGGTGGAGATCATCACCGCCAAGCGCGGGGGCCCCAGCCGCGACTGGCTGAACCCCAGCCTGGGCTACACCGCCACCCGCAGCGCGCGCAGCAAGATCCGCGCCTGGTTCCGCAAGCAGAGCCGCGAGGAGAACATCCAGCAGGGTCAGGACATCCTGGTGCGGGAGCTGCGCCGGCTGAGCGTGGACCGCAGCCACGAGTCCATCGCCAAGCTCTTCGGCATGGACAAGGTGGAGGACTTCTACGCCGCCATCGGCTTCGGCGACATCAACACCCAACAGATTGCGGCCAAGGTGCTGGACGTGGAGCGCAAGGAGCAGGAGGCAGCCGAGCCGGCGGAGCAGCAGCCCGACATTCCCATCTCGTCCGACGGCGTGACCATCCTAGGCGTGGGCGACCTGCTGAGCCGCACCGCCATGTGCTGCAACCCTATGCCGGGCCAGGAGATCGTGGGCTACGTGACCCGCGGCCGCGGGGTGACCATCCACCGCAAGAACTGTCCCAACGTGCTGAACATGGCCCGCAAGGACCCAGAACGGCTGGTGCAGGTGAGCTGGGGCCAGGCGGCCCAGCGCACCCACCCGGTGCGCATCACCGTGGAGGCCTTCGACCGCTCCGGCCTGCTGCGGGACATCGCAGCCCTGGTGGCCGACGAGAAGGTGAACATGCGGGACGCCAGCGCGGTCACCGGCATCCGCGGCAACCAGGCCCGGGTGACAGCCACCCTGGAGATCCGCGACGCGCAGCAGCTCAGCCGCATCTTGACCCGCATCGAACGCCTGCCCAACGTGGTGGAGGCCCGCCGCGGCGCGCCGTCGCCCTCGTAAGAGGCCATCCGGAGAGGTGAGGCGTCCACGTCTTTGCAGATTGGGTGTCCCAGGGAAGCGGTTGCTGACTTTTGTCGCCGATGGCGCGTCGTCGAGCTTTCGATCTTTGGGTTGGCTTGTGGTGCAGGGACCGACAGAACACCGACAGAACCATGACCGGCGATGCATACAGCGCGTTTGTCCAGGAGGTGCGCCAGGCGTTGCAGGGGCTCTACGATCCCATCGAGCTGCGCCACAGCCCGCTGTTGGCGCGCTTTGGCCTGGAGCGCGCGCCCAATCCCGGGTTGGCCCTGCAGGAGACGCTAATCCGGGCGATCCAGGCGCTGAAGCCCCCTGCCACGGTGCCTCCCCACACCGCTGCGCAACGCCTCTTCCGCATCCTGCAGTATCGCTACGTCGAACAATCTCCTCAGAAAGAGGTCGCCAACGACCTAGCCCTGAGCATTCGCCAGCTGCGTCGGCTGGAGAACGAGGCCATTGCCCTGCTGGCCGACAGCCTGGCGCAGCGCTATGGCCTGGCGTTCGCTGAAGAGGTCGGCCGAGCCCACGGGGAGGATGCCGAGGAAGCGCCGTCTCCCGTCGCCGACCGCGAGACGGAGTTCGACTGGCTGCGCCGATCGTTGCCCATCGAGACCGCCGACGTAGAGCAGTTGGTGCAGGGCGTGCTGCCCACCGCAGAACCGGTGCTGAGCGCCCTCGGCGTGGCCGTCCAGTTGCGCGCGTCGGCCAACCTGCCCCCTGTTGCCTGTCGGGTCACGCCGCTTCGCCAGGCGCTGCTGAACCTGGTCCTGGCGGCCGGTCGCACCGTCCCCTCCGGCAAGGTGGAGATCGCCCTGGCTTCGGTTGGCAAACAGGTGGAGGTCACGCTACGACCGGTGGGCTTGAGCGCGGTGTCTGCCACCAACGACGTGTATCGCGAGAGCATCGAGATAGCGCGCCAGCTGGTGGAGCTGTCCGATGGCGCCATGACCGTGCAGGCGAACGCGGATGCGCCGTTGGCCGTTACGCTTAGCTTGCGGTCGGCTGCCCAGCGAACCGTTCTGGTCATTGACGACAACGCCGACGCGCTGCAGCTGGCAGCGCGCTTCCTGAGCGGAAGCCCCTACGTATTTGTCGGCAGCCAGGACCCGGAGGAGGGGGTGGCGTTGGCCGTCAAGACCACGCCCTGCGCCATTGTGTTGGACGTCATGATGCCGGGGATAGATGGGTGGGAGCTGCTCGGCCGTCTGCGCACCCACCCCGTCACCGCCCACATCCCGGTCATCGTTGCTACCATCCTCCCCCAAGAACAGCTCGCCTTGGCGTTGGGGGCGGCGGCCTTTCTGCGCAAGCCGTTCAACCGGGAGACCCTGTTGGCGACCTTGGCAAAGCTGGCGCACGCCTAGCGTTCATCGCCGTTCCCTGTCGGCTGGCTGGGAGGCAGGGGAGCCAGCACGCCCAGCAGCGCGTTGATGCACGCCAGCAGCTGCTGCGCTGAGAGGCCGCCCCCACGCGTCGCCATGAGGGAGTTGCTGGCTATCGGGTGGCCCAAGGCATCCTGAGCCGAGATCAGGATCACCGGGATGTCGCGCAGGTCCGGCTCCTGGCTCTTGGCCGCCAGCAGCTGGAAGCCGTCCATCTCGGGCATGACCAGGTCGAGCAACAGCACGTCAGGCCGCTCGTGGCGCAGGAGGTCCCAGGCCTGCTTGCCGTCGCCGGCCCGCAGCACGCGGTAGCCCCGGCCTGAGGATGCCAACATCCGCCGAAAGAGCTGCAGCGCATCCGGCTCGTCGTCCGCAATCAGGATCGTCCGCACCGGTCGCTCCAGGCGATCCAGCGTCGCCAGCAGCGCGGAGGCGCTGATCGGCTTGACCAGGTAGTCCGCCACGCCCAGCGCGCCGATGGCCTCCTTCAGCCCCGGCAGGGCGCAAAAGATGGCAGGGGTGCCGAAGGGCAGCGCAGCCGAGGCGAGCAGGCGCTCCAGCGCCTCGCCAGCGCGAAGGTCGTTGACCAACAGCGCACGCGCCGGGGTCTGCGACAGGCGCTGCAGCGCAGCCTCCAGAGAGGGCACGGCAACGACCTCGGCGTTCTCAACGTAGCGAGCCAACAGCCGCTGCAACACGTTGCCCTGCTCCACCACCAACAGCTGGGGCCGGACCGGGCTGGGGCGGAAGCTCGGCGGCCGACCGCGCGGCTCGAAGGCCACGTAGGGGTTGATCCAGCGAGCCACGCCGCTCGACGGCAGTGTAGGCGGCGCGATGGGCAGGCGGAAGAAGAAGGTTGCGCCGCGACCCGGTTCGCTCTCCACCCACATCTTGCCGCCGTGCAGCTCCACGAAGCTCTTGCTGATGCTCAACCCAAGGCCGGTGCCGCCGTAACGCCGGCGGATCGAGCCGTCGGTCTGGTAGAAGGGCTGAAAGAGGCGCTCCTGGTCGGCCGGCGCAATGCCAGGCCCGGTGTCGGCCACGCTCACCACCACATCCTCTCCGGCTTGCCAGGCCCGCACCCGCACGCCGCCCTTCTCGGTGAAGCGGCCAGCGTTGCTCAGCAGGTTCAGCATCACCTCGCGCACGCGCGTCGGGTCGCAGAACACCGGCGGCAGGTCCTCGGCGACCTCGATTTCTAACGACAGCCCCTTGGACGCGTAGAGGGGCCGCACGGCCACCGCTGCGGCCTCGATGATCTCGCCCAGCGCCATCTGTTCCCTGGTCAGCGCCATCTGCCCGGCGTCAATCTGGCTCAGGTCGAGCACGTCGTCAATCAGCTTCGACAGGTGCTGGCTGTTGCGCAGGATGACCTTGAGGTCTGCCAGCAGCGCCGGGGGCAGCGGCTGGCCGTAGGTCTGGGGCGACTGGGTGATCATCTCGCTGAAGCCGATGATCATGTTGAGGGGGGTGCGCAGCTCGTGGCTGACGTTGGCCACGAACTGCTCCTTGGCGCGGCGCTCCTCCTCGGCGGCCCGGCGCATAGCCTGGGCCAGCTGGTTCAACCGAGTGAGCTGCGCGTTGGCAGCCGTGAGGTCCTCCAGCGCCCGCTTCAGCTGGACCTGGGTCTCGCGCGCCTGCTCTAGGGCAGCCTGGCTGCTCTCGTAGCCGGACCATGCCCACCGCATGGCCGTCACCAGCGGCTCCAGGGTCAGCCAGATCAGGCCGACGATGCCCCACACGCCCAACAGCGCCACCGTGCGCAGGACGCCGTCGGCAGGCAGCCACTCCCTTGGAGCCCACCACAACAGCAGAGAACAGGCTACCCCCAGGCCCAGGCCGGCGGTGCGGCTGATGGCGGCGGTCGTCAGGCCCACGGGCAGCGCCAGCAGCGCCAGGGCAGCCGGCGCGCCGCCCCAGGCGACGATGGCGAACACCAGGGCCAGGCTGGCGCCGATGAGAAGCCAGGCCGCCGCCGAAAAGCTGCGATGGCGCAAGGACCACGCCAAGGGGCCGACGGCGACCAGCAACAGAAGGGTTAGGTTCTGCGCCGGCTCTCGGATGCCCGGACCTGCCAGCAGGACGGCTGCGCCCGCCAGGTACAGGCCGATCAGCCCCAACCCGATGGTGTTGTTCCGCACCTCCGCCAGCAGGGCATCCAACTCGTCTGACCAGGCCGGCGCGCTGCGGCCGCCGCTTGGGTTGGATAGCTGTGCCGGAAAAGCTTCACCAGTGGACATAGACCATCCCTCCTGGCCCTGATTATGCCACAGAGGGCAAGCGGGATGAAACCGTCCGGAACAGCTCTGCCCAAGGGGCCGCCTGTTCCCCCCGCCTTGTGGGCGAGCGCTGGACGCACGCTTTACCGAGCGGTCTCGGGGGTGAGGCGCAGGATCACGCAGTCGTGCGGCGCGACTTCGGCGCTGAACTTCCCCTCGAACACGCCCAGGTCCGCATGTTGCCAGAGGTCGCGCACATGGTAACGGCCGGAGATCTCCAGGTTCGACCAGTGCGCGGTGACCGTGGCCCGCTCGTTGCCCCGGTTGAAGAGCCCCACGCCCAGCTCGCCGCCGGCCAGGGGCTTGACCCACACCTCCGCCGGGCCCACCCAGTAGCCCTGCCGGCCAAGGGGGTCCTGGTTGAGCGCAATGACCTCACGGTTGGTCAGGATGTCGCGCGTGGCCGGGTCCATGTGACGCAGATCGCAGGAGGCGATAAGCGGCGCGGCCAGCAGACACCACAGGCTGAAGTGGGTGCGATACTCGGTGTCGGTGCAGCCGGGGCCGGGGATGAACCCCTTGCCCCGCAGCCCGACCACCAGCATGTCGGGGTCGTTCCAGCCGCCGGGGCCGGCGTAGGCCTCCAGCCCCCGCTGCAGGTCGAAGCCGATGCGGTCAATCCCCAGCAGGGCGTAGCCCTGGCGCGACGGCCAGTCGCTCCAGCTGTCGGCGATGTCGCCGGTGGTGCGCCAGAGCTGGCCGCCCACCTGCCGGCCCCACAACCAGGGCCGCCGCTGTCCCCACTCGCAGATGGAGAAGACGATGGGTCGGCCGGTGGCCTTGAGGGCCTCGCTCATCTTCCGGTAGAGGCGCTCGGCGCTGCCTCGGTCCTCGGGCGCATAGCAGTAGTCGTACTTCAGGTAGTCCACGCCCCACTCGGCGAAGGTCTGGGCGTCGAGCTCCTCGTAGCCCTCGCTGGCGGGCCGGCCGCCGCAGGTCTTGGGCCCGGCGTCGGAGTAGATGCCGAACTTCAGGCCGCGCGCGTGGATGTAGTCGGCCAGCGCCTTCATGCCCGAGGGAAAGCGTTGCGGGTCCGGGAACAGGCGGCCGTCCTCGCCGCGGCCGCCGTGCCAGAAGTCGTCAATGTTGACGTAGGTGTACCCGACGTCCTTCATTCCGGAGCTGACCATCGCGTCGGCGATGCCCTTGATCAGCTCTTCGTTGACGTGGGGGCCAAAGCCGTTCCAGGAGCTCCAGCCCATGGGAGGGGTGGGCGCTAACAGATCGCTCATGGTTCTCCTCCGAGCGGGCCAAAGCGCCGTGCTTTGGGACGCCTCAGCTGCCGGCGACCTGGCCCGCGCGAACAAGGCGGACAAAGACGAGGGGCTGCCTCGAGCGCCTGAGGCAGCCCCTCACTACCTGCCATCGCTCGTCTTGAGGAGGTCAACCGATCAGGCCGGTCCTCCTGGCAAGACGGTGGGCCTCTACGGACGATGGGCGTCCCGACGGCATCGCCGCCCCGTTTGCCGTGGTCTGGAGGCCCGATCGGTTCACCTGGACAGGGTCAGCAACTACTTCTGCTTGGTCGCCTTCCATTCGGTGTACTGGCGCTCGAGCTCGGCCTTGACCTTGTCAATGCCCGCCGCCTTCAGCTCGTTGATGAACTTGGGCAGCTCGGTGGCCGGGTCAACGTAGCCGTAGACCAGCGGGTTCCAGTAGGTCTCGACCACCGCGTTGATGGCAGTCAGCTCGGCGTCCACGGGCGTCTTGTTGAAGCGGAAGCCCAGGGTCGGATGCAGAGCGGCATCCTTGGCGTACTCGATCAACAGCCGGTTCTTGTTGGGATCCTCCTTGTTGGTGACATATTGGATCTGCGTGTTGCCCCACACCCACGGGCCGGGGTGCGCCACGAACCAGCTATTGTCAATCAGGTTGACACGGCCATCCGGCTCGAGCTGCCAGTGCTTGCCCTCCACGCCGTACAGGCAGGTGTTGACCACCTTGGGGTCGCTGTGCAGCAGGTTGATGAACTTCATGGCCTCGACCGGATGCTCCGACAGCTTCGGGATGCTCATCATGGAGCCACCGGTGTTGAAGGTGGCGACGATCTTGGGCTGCCACTCGAGCTCGGCTACGCGCAGGTCGGGGTTGCCGGAGGAGAGCATGATCTCCTGCGCTTTGATGCCGTTGCCCTTGAGCGGCTGCGCCACCACGAAGAACTTGCCGGCGTTCATCAGCTTGTCCGGCTCGTAGCCGGTCAGGGCGGCCTCCGGGTGCACCCAGCCCTTGTCGCGCCACTGGCGGATGAGCGTGACGTAGTTGCGGAACCACTCGGTCTCGACCACGTTGTAGATGGTCTCGTCGAAGTTGCCGTTTGCGTCACGGTTGAGGATGTTCATCGTCAGGATGTTCTGCGGCACGCCGGCGGCAAAGCTGGGCAGCCAGGGCGAGAAGCCGGGCATGAAGTTCACCAGGTAGGGGTACTCGTCCGGGCGCAGGGCCTTGGCCTTCTCCAGCCAGGGCTCGAAGTCGCGCATGCCTTTGATCTTGGCGGCCTCCTCCTTGGTGAAGCCGATCTTCTCGGCCACGTCGAGGTTGTAGACAAAGCCGTCCGGCACCGACAGCTCCTTGTTGACCGGGATGCCGTAGTTGATGCCGTTGATCTGGCTGCCGAGGATGAAGCCGGGGTTGATGGTGGCCAGGATCCCCTGCCCGTATTTCTCGAGCAGGTTGCCGTGCGGCCCGTTGTCGTCGTTGAGCGCCAGGAGCAGATCCTGCGCCACCAGCTCGTTGTAGAAGAACCAGTCGGCGGTGAAGATGATGTCAATCTTCTCGCCGGCCTGGAGCCCGGTGATGGCTTTGGCGGCCCAGTCGCCCCAACCGACGATGTTGAAGCGGACGTTGGCGCAGATGAGCGGCCTGATGTACTCGTTGAGCGCGGCTTCCACCTCCGGGCGAGCAGGGGTGTCGCCGCCGCCGACCATGTACAGGTCTATGGTGACGGGCGACGTGCAGGCCGGCTCGGGGGTAGGGGTCGGGGCCTCAGCCGGTGCGGGAGCCGGCGGGGCCGTGGGCGTCTCCGGCCTCGCTGCTGGCCCACAGGCTGTCAGCAGGACGGCCGTCAGGAGCAGTAGAGAAACTAGGGTCCGGAACATCTGTCTCCTCCTTCAAGCTACAGACAAACGGTTAACAAAGGGTCCAGCGGGAGTTTGCACTGGACGTAGGAACTGGGTCGAAACGCCTGTCATCAGCCCTTGATAGCGCCGATGGTCAGGCCACGGATGAAGTAGCGCTGGAAGAAAGGATAGGCCAGGATAATCGGCCCGATGGTCACCACCGCCATGGCCATGCGGAACGTCTGCGAGGGCAGGTCGGCCAGGTTCACCACGCCCTGCATGCGCGACGCGTTCTCCAACAGGAACCGGATGTTGTTGAGGGTCGAGTAGATGGTGTATTGCAGGTTGTAGAGCTCCACTCGGTCCACCAGCAGGAGGACGTTGAAGAAGTTGTTCCAAATGCCGATGGCGCTGAACAGAGCCACCGTGGCCAGGCCGGGGACCGACAGCGGCAGCACCACCTGCAGCAGGATGCGCCACTCGCTGGCGCCGTCAATGCGGGCGGCCTCGATCAGCTCCTCCGGCACGTTGGTTTTCATGTAGGTGCGCAGGACGAACACCCAGAACGGGCTGAAGGACGAGGGCAGGAAAAGGGCCCACATGGTGTTGTGGATCTCCAGAACCTGCCGCATCACCATGTAGTAGGAGACCAGGCCGCCGTTGAACAGCATGGTGAAGAAGGCGAAGAACGTGAAGAAGGTGGAGAACCGGAAGTTAGGCCGGGTCAGGGGGTAGGCGTACAGGGTGATCAGGACGACCGAGAGGATCGTGCCCAGCAGGGTGGAGATGATGGTGTTTCGGTAGGCTGTGATGATGATCGAGCCCTCGCGAAACAGGTAGGTGTAGGCGTTGAGGGAGAACTCCTCAGGCCACAGCCGGTAGCCGTTCTCAGTTAAGGAGGCCTCCGAGGTCACCGAGGTGATGATGATGATGTAGAACGGCGCCAGCGTCAGCAGCACGAGGACCACCATGGCCACGTTGAGCACCACGTTGGTCGAGCGCGAGATGGACAGCATGTCCCGCTCGGGTTTGGCCTTCGCCCTGCCGAAGGGGAGAGCGAGCAGGTTTCGCTGGCGGGTGGGCGTTGCTGAGGAGGAGCTCATGGCACGATCCCTCGCTAACGGCTCTCGACCTAGAACAGCGCCATCTCTGGGCGGGTCTTGCGGACGATGTAGTTGGTGACGATGATGAGCACAAAGCCGACGACGGACTGGACGAACGCCACGGCCGCCGGATAGCCCAGAGGCGCCGTGGAGCGCAGCATGTTGAACACGTACACGTCAATGGTGGTCGTGACATCGCGCACGAACACCGACCCGGCAGGCAGCGTGTAGAACATGTCGAAGTCGGATCCGAAGATGCGCCCCACAGCCAAAATTTGCAGGATCACGATGGTGGGCACCAGGTGGGGCAGGGTGACGTTCCAGAACTGCTGCCATTTGCTGGCGCCGTCAATGGCCGCCGCTTCGTACAGCTGACGGTCAATGCCGGTGATAATGGCAAGGTAGAGGATCGAGCTGTAGCCGGTGTACTTCCACAGGTTCCCCAGCAGGAAGATGAAAGGCCACCAGATCTTCTCCTTGTAGATCTCCAGCGGCGGCAGGTTCCAGGCCGCCAGCGCCGTGTTGATGATGCCGCTGTGGTTGGCCAGGGCGAACACCACGTACGCCACCACCACCCAGGAGATGAAGAAGGGCAGGAAGAAGATCGAGTGGTAGAGCTTGGCCCAGAAACGATTGGTGAGCTCGTAGATGATCACGGCCAACGCAATGGAACAGATCAGGCCGGCGACGATGAAGAGCAGGTTGTACAACACCGTGTTGCGGACGAACATGATGGTGTTGCTCAAGTTCGTCGGCAGGACCAGGTAGCGGAAGTTCTCCAGCCCGACCCAGGGGCTCTCGATCAGGCTGTAGATAAATCGGTTCTGGATCCAGTAGTCTTCCGGTGGCCGTTGCAGCCGGTAGTCCTTGAAGGCCATGACGATGCCCGGCATGGGCAGGTAGGCGAACAAGATCAGCCAGATCGCACCGGGCAACACCATCGTCAGATAGGCCAAGTTGCTGACAACGGCGTCCTTGGTCCAACGGCGCCTCGGCTCTTTCGGCGGCTTAGGAGGTTTGATGGCGTTCAGCACCTGATTTCCTCGCTTTGGCCAGAAAGCTCAGGGTGGATATAATAGGCGTCGGTCCTAACTAACCTGGTCACGGGGGAGACAAGCCGCTCAGTGCAGCGTGAGCGCTCAGGAGCCAGCCTCTACCTCAACTCTTCGCTCAAGTCTATCACAAGCCGTTCGCAAGGGGAACGCCTTTTTGGCCGTTTGGCGGACACAGAGAGGACACCCGCGCACCACGGTGCGACACGACCACAAGCAGAAAGGACTCCTGAGGTGACTCCCATGACATCCTTCGACCAACGTCTGGCCGAGCTGCGCCGCAGACAGGCCGCTTTGCTGGCGCAGCCCAATGCCCCGGACCCCCGCTGGGACAACGGCATCTACACGCGCTGGCAGAACCCCGTCGTGACCGCTGCCCATGTCCCCCTGGAGTGGCGCTACGACCTGAACCCCAGGACAAACCCCTACCTGATGGAGCGTCTGGGGGTCAACTCCGTCTTCAACCCCGGCGCCATCGAACACGAGGGCAAGATCCTGCTGGTGTGTCGGGTGGAGGGCTGGGATCGCAAGTCCTTCTTCGCGGTAGCCGAGAGCGAGACCGGCGTGGACGGCTTCCGCTTCTGGGACGAGCCCATCCTGATGCCCGAGACGGACGATCCCGACACCAACGTCTACGACATGCGCCTGAGCCGCCACGAGGACGGCTGGATCTACGGCGTGTTCTGCACCGAGCGCAAGGACCCCAACGCGCCGCCCGGCGACCTATCCAGCGCCATCGCCCAGGCCGGCATCGCCCGCACCCGCGACCTCAAGACCTGGGAGCGCCTGCCCGACCTGAAGACCCGGTCGCCACAACAGCGCAACGTGGTCTTGCATCCCGAGTTCGTGGAGGGGAAATACGCCTTCTACACCCGACCGCAGGACGACTTTATCAGTGCCGGCAGGGGCGGCGGCATCGGCTGGGGCTTGAGCAGCTCGATGAACCCGGCCATCGTGGAGGAGGAGCTTATCGTCGAGCCGCGCCACTACCACACCATCAAGGAGGTCAAGAACGGAGAGGGCCCGCCCCCGCTCAAGACCGAGCACGGCTGGCTCCACCTGGCGCACGGCGTCCGCAGCACCGCCGCCGGCATGCGCTACGTGCTGTACCTCTACCTCACCGAGCTGGAACGCCCGTGGGTGGCCACCCACCGGCCCGGCGGCTACTTCCTGGCGCCGGAGTTCGAGGAGCGCGTGGGCGACGTCAGCAACGTGGTCTTCTGCAACGGCTGGGTGGCCCGCAGCGACGGCCGCGTGTTCATCTACTACGCCTCATCCGACACGCGCGTGCACGTGGCCACCACTACCCTGGACCGCCTGCTCGACTACGTCCTGCACACGCCGCCCGATGGCCTCCGGTCCTACGCCAGCGTGCAGGCCCGCCTGGACCTGATCCGCCGCAACCGGGCGCTGGCCGCCCAGGCCGCCTCCCAATCCATCGGATCGTGAAACACCTGCCCCATCAGGAGGCCTTGCGGGATGATGCGCCCTGTTTTCACCGCCTATTCCACCTGGGGCATGCACGACGAGCTCGGCGATCGCGTCGTTCTCGACGAGGCCCTGGCCCTGCGCGCCCTCGACGCGCTGGAGCGCTGGCGCAGCTTCGGCCTGGCGCCCCAGTACTTCAACATTGACTACGGCTGGGCCGACCCCGAGCTGGGCTATCGGCACTTCGACCGCCGCCGCTGGCCGGAGGGCCCCGATCGGGTGCTGCGCCGGATCCACGAGGCCGGCATGCTGCCCGGGCTGTGGTACGCGGTCAACGGCGGCCACATGCGGGTGCCGCGCTGGGAGCCCAGCCGCTCCAGCGCCCGCTGGCACTTCTCCCTCCTCGACGGCCCCTTCTACGACGAGCTGAGCGACGCAGTCATGCACGCGGCCGAGGTGTGGGGCGTGCGCTTCTTCAAGTTCGACTTCGCCGACTTCGCAGCCGGAGTGCCCGGCGACCGGCGGCCCTTCGAGGTGCGCTACGCCCAGGGCGTTGAGCGCTTCGTGGCGCTGGTGGCCCGGCTGAAGCGCTCGGTGCCCCAGGCCATCACCATTGCCCACTGTGGCTTTGCCCGCCACGATCCGGCCGGCCGGCTCGGTCCCGGTGTGCCGCCGTTGGCCGCCGACCCCGGCTTGCTGGAGGTGGTGGATGGCTTCTTCAGCGGCGACCCGCAGGTCGCCGACCTGCCCGCCACGGCCCTCTGCCGAAGCGCTGACCTCTACCAGGACATCCAGGTGCGGGCGCTGATGGCCTGCGGCTTTCCCCTGCACCGCATCGAGGACCACGGCGTCATGTGCGGTCTAACCAACACCTGCTTGCGCCGCGGCCGCAAGGGGTTGCGCCGCAGCCACATCGCGCAGCTGGCGCGCGGCGGCCGTCGGGACCTGTTCTACGGCGACCCCACGCTGCCCACCGACGCCGACCTGGGCGGCATGGCGGCGGCCCGCCGTCTGTTTCTCGACGCCTGGGGCCGGGGGCTGGAGTGCACAGCCCTCGGCGCTGAACCGGGCCGAGGTCCCTGGCACGGCTGGCTGACCGGCGGCGGGCGCCGCGGCCTGGCGTGGATCGTGAACCCGCACCTAGAGCCGTGCACGGTGCGCCTGCCCATCGTCAGCCTGGCCCGCGCCCAACTGTTGTTCTACGAGGGCGATCGCCCCGCCCTGCAGGTTCAGCCCGACGAGCTGCTGCTGCGGCTTGGCCCTGAGCAGGCGGCGCTGGTCGGCCTGGGCGCCTACGCCGATCCGGCGTGGGCCATGCCGCCGGACGACACGGTCCGCCTGCTGCGCTGGGCCGAGCCGCTGAGCCTGGCCTGGCAGCCCACCGCCGAGGGACTGGCCGCCCGGCTCCCGGCCGCCCTGCCCGATCCCGCCGAGCTGATGGTCATCGCCTACGTGCAGGACGGCCCACCGGACGCCCCCGGCCCCTTCCCGGCCCTGCGCGTGGCTCCACAGTCCGACCGGGAGGGCGCCGCCGAGCCGGAGAGCCACCGCCTGGTCTCCATCGCCGTTGAGGGCTGTCCGCACCACGCCCAGGTGCCGGCGGTCAGCGCCTGGAACGGCACCAGCTGGGTGATGCGCCGCTTTGCCCGGCCCGCGGCCGGCGCTGCTATCGTCGTCCGCTCGCTCCTGGATCCCCCACGGCGCTTGCGCGCCGAGGCGTGGGCCATCGGCTAGTGGATCTCTAGCAGGGCGATGTTGAAGCGGTGGCTGTCGGTGTTGCGCCTCGTAGGTCGCACATTTTTCGCGCAAGTGTCAAACAAGCACTTGACAAATTGGCTCGGCAGGCGTATACTTGTGGCCACATAAGGCTCGGCTCAACCAGTCCGATGCACAGGCGTTTTCGACTAGGGACAGGGTAAGGCGCTGCCGGCATCCCGACGGACACCCTCGCAAGGACGCCCTTCCCCGCTCTTGCACGCCGTTCCACGCCTCTGCGTGGAACGGTGTTTCTTTTTTTCGGAGGTGTTCCCATGGCTTCGTATCGTCTTGTCAGGGCTGAAGCAAGGGGGATGGAACCCGCAGGCAGCGAACGGCAGGCCGGGAGAGATGGCGGAAGGACCCGTCGGGGTCGCGGTGGCATGAGGCGATGGTCTCTGCTGCTGGCAGCCTTGGCCACCGCGCTCCTGGTCGGGTTACCCTTTGCACCCACCGTGACCGCAGCGAGCTACGTCGTCACCACCCTGGCCGACAACACCACCGCGGGCGACAGGCGCTGCAGCCTGCGCGAGGCGATCCTCGCCGCCAACAACGCGCCGGCCAACGGCGACTGCGGCCGCGGAAGCCCCGACAACGACACCATCACCTTCAGGGTGAGCGGCACCATCACCCTCGGCTCGACCCTGCCCAGGCTCGTCGCCGGGCAGGGCGCGCTGACTATAGACGGCGGCGGGGCGATCACCATCAGCGGCAACAACCGGGTGCGGGTGTTCGTCACTCAATCGGGCGCCGACTTCACCCTGAGAAACCTGACCGTGAGCAACGCAAGGTCGTTAAACGGCGCCGGCCTGGCCAGCCAGAACAGCCGAGTGGCCATCATCAACTGCACCTTCTCCGACAACAGCACCACCGACGGCCGCGGCGCCGCCGTTTATAACATCGGCGGAAGGGTGGACATCGTCAACAGCACCTTCACCCGCAACGTCGCCAACCGAAGGGGCCTCGACCTCGCCGACGGCGGCGCCCTTTACAACGACTTCGGCAGTGTGTCCATCAGGAACAGCATTCTCTACCAAAACAGCACGACGAATGGTCGCGGCGGCGCCATCTACAACGGCGGCAACTACGACAACCCCGGCCGGCTGACCATCAGCGACAGCACCTTCTTCATCAACACGACCAATCGCGATGGCGGTGGCATATACAACGATGGGTCCAGCATCCTGACCATCCGCAACAGCCTCTTCTCCGCCAACTATGCGCCAGCCAATGGCGGCGGCATCCGCAACTTCGGGTCCCTGACCATTAGCAACAGCGCCTTCTCCGAGAACACGACCAACTCGGCGGGCGCAGCCGTCGACAACTTCGGGGAGCTGACCATTGACAACAGCACCTTCTCCGACAACTACAGCACCTGGATCGGCGGCGCCATCTCGAGCTACGGCCTGCTGACCATCACCAATAGCACATTTTCGTCCAACCGCGCCCTCTACGAGGGCGGCAGCATCCACAACAACAGGATGATGACCCTAGCCAACAGCACCTGTACCAACAACCAAGCCAGATCGGCAGGCTGTATCTGGAACGGCGCCAGCGGCGAGCTCACCATCAGCGACAGCACCCTCTCCAACAACCGCGCCACCAGCCGAGGCGGCGGCATCTACAACCTCGGCACTGTGACCATCCAAAACAGTGCCCTGGCCAACAACCGTGCCATGAACCAGGGCGGCGGCATCTACAGCGGTATATTCCAGTATGCCAACAGCAGCGTCACTCTCATCGGCAGCACCCTGGCCGACAACTACGCCGCCAACCAGGGCGGCGGCATCTACCACATCGGCAACAGCCTAACCATCACCACCACCACCCTGGCCAACAACTTCGCCAACTCCCAGGGCGGCGGCCTCTTCAACGTCGGCGGCAGCGCAACTGTCGCCAACAGCACCCTGGCCAACAACCGCGCCGCCAACCAGGGCGGCGGCGTCTTCAACGATACCGGCGGCAGCCTGGCCATCACCAACAGCACCCTTTCTGGCAACGCGGCGGGGGTCGCCGG
The DNA here is from genome assembly GCA_025055015.1 of Caldilineales bacterium. Taxonomy (GTDB): domain Bacteria; phylum Chloroflexota; class Anaerolineae; order JAAEKA01; family JAAEKA01; genus JANWYQ01. Next base: position 14,879 of record JANWYQ010000092.1, on the reverse strand, counting down.
CCCTGTGGCTGTGAACGGCCAACCGGACACCCCGGTGGCGGCCCCTGGCGCGCAGCCGGACACCACCGCCAGCGCTCTCGGCGGCGGCATCTTCGTTGCGGGCGGCCAGGTGAGCATGAAGAACGCCATCGTCGCCAACAGCCCCGCCGGTGGCGATTGCGTGGGCAGCTTGACCGGGACGAACCACAACAACCTGGTCGAGGACAGCAGCAACGCCTGCGGCTTGACGAACGGCGTGGACGGCAACATCGTCGGCTTCGACCCCAACCTGAACGCGCTCACCGGCTCGCCTGCCTACTTCCCGCTCAACGCCGGCAGCCCGGCCATAGACGCCGGCGACAACGCTGTCTGCGCCGCCGAGCCGGTGAACAACCAGTCGCAAAACGCCGTGACCCGCCCGCAGGACGGCGATGGAGACAGCTCCGCCATCTGCGACATCGGTTCGTACGAGGCCCGGGCGGACTTCGTCCCCACACCCACCGACACGCCTGTGCCCACGCCCAGCGCGACGCCCACGCCCATGGCTACACCCACCCCCACACCCACCGCAACGGCGACACCGTCGCCCACCTTCACGCCCACGGCTACCACCACACCGTCTCCCACCCCCACGGCTACCATCACGCCCTCGCCCACCTTGACCCCCACCGCCACGCCCAGCCCTTCCGAGACCCCTACGCCGACCAGCACACCGACGCCCACGGACACACCTGAGCCGCCGGCGATCTCAGCCCGCGCGCCGTGACCCCATCCCGCCGCCTCGGGCGAGAACGCCCAAGGTGGTGACGACGGACATCCCGACACCGACGCCCTGAACAGAGCCCTGAGAAGCCCTCAGCCTAGCGCTGTGAACAAGGTAAACGAGAAGAGCGCCCCGGGAGGGGGCGCTCTTCTCCTTGACGGATCTCGCCGCAGCGGTGCTCGGAGGGCTCTCGAGCCTACTGCGCCTCGGTGGGCACGGCCGTAGGCACCGGCGTCGGCGGCAGGGAGACGGTCAACGGCTGCAGCAGGCTCGCCGGCACCGTCTTCAGCCTGGGCAGCCGAGCGTTAGTCAGCCGCCGCTCGATGGTGGTGGCCAGCTTGCGCTCCTGCAGCCACTGGTTGAAGTCGGGGTCGCCCTTGTCCCGGTCCGTCACCTTGATGATGTGATAGCCGAACTGGGTGCGCACCGGCTCGGCGGTGACCTGGCCGACCTCCAGCGCGAAGGCCGCCGCCTCGAACTCCGCCACCATCATGCCGCGGCCGAAGAAGCCCAGGTCGCCGCCGTTCGACGCGCTGCCCGGGTCCTGCGAGTACTGGCGGGCTAGCTCCGCAAAGTCCTCGCCGGCCTGGATGCGCTGGGTGAGGCTGATGGCCTTGGCCAGGGCCAGCTGCTGCTCCTCCTCCGGCGCGTCCTGGGCCACGGAGATCAGGATGTGGCTGGCCCGCACCCGCTCGCCGGTGGTCGGCATCTGGTCGCCGATGGCCTCAACCAGCTTGGTTCGGAGAAGGTTCACCGCGAAGAGCTGGCGGAACTCCGCCTCGGTCAGCCCAGAGCTCTCCCGGATGTTCTTGAGCTGCTCCTGATACACCTCGTTGAGCCGATCCTGGGTGATCACCACCGGCGTGGGCGTCGGCGCCGGGGTGGCCGTGGGGGTGATGGCGACGGTGGCGGTCAGGGTGGCGGTGGGCGTGGGCGTCGGCGTGAGGGTGGGTGTCGGCGTGGCCACGGCCAGCGCCTGGGCCGTCGCTGTGGCTTGGGGCTCGGTGATGCCGCCTAGGCTCTGGGCGAAGTTGTTGTTGATCTCCTGGTCTATCTCGGCGTCGGTCACCTGCACCCCGTGCTCCGCGGCCGCCTGCAGGATCACCCGCTCGTCAATCATCCGCTCCAGCGTCTGGTTGGCCAGCCCTTCGGGGTCCGAGAGAAGGGACTGGAGCTGCTGAATCTGCGAGGTGAAGAAGCCCTGCTGGTTGGTGGGGTCGAACTGCTGCTGGAAGTTGATCAGGTTAGCCAGCTGGTTCTGGTACCGGTCCTGCTCGTACTGGGCGCGGCGGGCCAGCTCTCGGGTTGTGATGCGATCCGGGCCGACCACCGCCACCGCGGAGTTAGGCAGGATCACGAACTGGTAGAGCAGGCCGCCCAAAAGCAGCAGCAAGGTGAAGCCCAACACCGTCCCCACCACGAGAGTGATGCGCCGTGCCTTCTCGCGCTCGGCCTGGGTCATGCGCTGCTGCTTGCGCGAGGGCTCCAGGCGCTGCTGTTTCAGTCTTTTGGCCATAGGTGTCGCTGTCAGCGCGCCGTTGAGCTCAGCCGCCGTAGATGCGGATGTGCTCGCTGGTATAGGGTAGCAGCGCCATGAAGCGGGCGCGCTTGATGGCCAGGGCCAGGCGTCGCTGATGCTTGGCGCACAGGGTGGTCTTGCGCCGGGGACGGATCTGGCCGCGCTCGGTGATATAGCGGCGCAGCACGTCAACCTGCTTGTAGTCTACCGCCTTAGCTCCCTCGGCGCAGAAGGCGCACGTCTTGCGCCCGCGCGGGGCGGTGGTGCGTCGCTTGCGCTGCCCTGCCGGCGCAGCCTTGGCGGCAGCGCGAGCACCGGTGGTGGTTTCTTCTGCCATGTGTGTTTTCCTCTGCTGGATGGGGTTTTCTGTCCCAGACGACCGGCAACGGCTCAGTAGTCGGCGTCGTTGTAGTCGTCCTCGACCATGGGAACGCGGCCGTCCAGGATGATCATCTCGTTGGCCACCAGCTCGGTGCGGAAGTGGCGCACGCCCTCGCTGTCCTCCCAGCTACGGGTCTGCAAACGGCCCTCGATGTAGACCTGCGACCCCTTGTGCAGATACTGGTTGCAGATCTCCGCCAGGTTGCCCCACGACACCACGTTGAACCACTCCGTGGCCTCGCGGCGCTCGCCGTCCGAGGTGCGCCATCCGCGCGTGACGGCCACGCTGAAGGAAGTGACCGGCTTACCGCTGGGCGTGTAGCGCATCTCCGGGTCGGAGCTCAGCCCGCCGATGATCATCACCTTGTTCAGTCCTCTTGTCATTTTCCCATGACCTTCTTGATCGTAAGTTTGAATTGGCGCAGCGTTAGACCTTTCGCCGGACGGCGAAAGCATACAACCCCCGGCCCACACGCTGCCCGTGAGCCTGAGGAGTGCTGTCGCCCCGCTCAGTCGTTCTGGCGCACGATCAGATAGCGGACGATCTGCTCGTGGTAGCGCAGGCCACGATCAATCTCGGCCACAGCGGTCGGCGGCAGGCGCATCTCGTACACCACGTAGGTGCCTTCGGTCAGCTTGTTGATGGCATACGCCAGCTTGCGCCGACCCCACGCGTCCACCTTGACCAGCTCGCCGCCCTGAGCGCTGACCCACTGCCCCACCTGCTCGTTGATGGCAGACACGGCCTCTTCGTCAGCCTCGGGGTGAACGATGACCATTACCTCGTAATCGTTCACGCGTGCAGTTGCCTCCTTTCCATGGGATTGCCTGCGGTCGCTGCACGCCTAGGGGAGCGCTCAGGCCACAGACAGAAAGTAACGAGGGCTGGGAAGGGGGACTTCCTGCCCTCGCTGCACGGCCGAGAGTATAGCATATCCCCGCCCGCTTGGCAAACTCCACAGGCCGCGTTGCGCAGCTTCTCAGGAGCTGCTCAACCGGCTCTACGACGGCTCAGCTTGACGAGGGCGCCGTGTGCTGCAGCAGAAAGGCCAGCGCCCGCTCGGTGAACTCCTCCGGCCGCTCGCCGTGGGGCATGTGGCCCACGCCTGGCAGGAGCCACAGCTCGCTGTGGACCAGCCGAGCGGCCACCAGCTCCGCGTGGGCCACAGGGAAGAACTCGTCCTCCACCCCGTGGACCACCAGCACCGGGCAGCCCACCCGCTCCAGCTCCCCCGAAACGTCCCAGGTCCAGAAGGCGGGATCGGTCCAACGGTCGCGCCACCGCCGCAGCACCTGCAGGCCGTTCTCCCCATGGTCCCGCTCCAGCGCCGCCAGCAGGCTGGGCGACTGCGTAGCCATGGCGTAGTAGCGGGCCACGGCCGGCGGGCAAGTAGCAGTGTCCACGAACACGTGGGGCGCCTCGGCCACCACGCAGCGCACCCGGCTCGGATGCCGGGCGGCCGCCATCAGGGCGATGGCTGCGCCGTCGGAGTGGCCGACGAGGGCCGCCTCGGCGACGGCCAAGGCATCCAGCAACGCCACTAGGTCTGCCACGTCGTCCGTCAAGTAGTCTAGCGCCCAGCGCTCCACCGGCTCGGAGCGGCCAAAGCCGGGCCGGTCGTAGGCAATTACCTGAAAGCGCTCGGCCAGGACGGGGACCTGTCGGCGCCAGCTGCGGCTGCTGGCCGTGGCGTGGTGCAGCAACACCACCGCCGGCCCGGCCCCGCAGCGCTCGTAGTAGACGCGGCGCCCACGGATCACAACGTCAGGCACGGACAGCACCTATCCAGCCCCACGCGCGGGGACAGCGAAGCTGAGGCCACGGCTCCGAGGTTCGCCGCTCGACCGGGGCGCGGACTGCGCCGCTATACCTTGGCGCGAGCCAGCATGCCGCCGGCAGAGGGGAGATACTTGCGGCCGCCCAGGAAGCCCACCAGGGCCTTCACCGTCGCCTCGGGGTCCTCCAGGGGGAAGAGATGGCCGGTGTTGGGCAGGGTCACCACCTGGGCCTTGGGCAGCAGCGAGGCCAGCAGCCGGGCGTTGCCCACCGGGGTGACCCGGTCCTGCTCGCCGGCCAGCACCAGCGTCGGGGCCGTGATCTCCGCCAGCCGATCGCCGAAGCCGCGGCTGCGCGCCGCCTCCTTCGCCTCCAGCTGGGCGTCGAAGTGCTCGGCGGGCACGTCCTCGCTCATGTGGTAGGCCAGGATCTCGCGCACCACCTGGGGCAGGCGCTGTGGGAAGCTCGGCGCCGTGAAGAGGGTGATCATGCGCTCCACGCCGTCCAGGTTCGTCGGCACCCCGCGCTCTAGGAGCTCCGCGACCTCCGCCGTGGGCGGAACCGCCTTGGGGTCGCCCGGATCGGCAGCTGCCAGCACCAGCTTGCTCACCAGGTCAGGCCGGTCCAGGGCCACCTGCATCGCCACGTAGGCGCCGAGGCCGTGGCCCACCACGAAGGCGCCGCGGCAGTGCAGCTCGTCCAGCAAGCCGATCATGTCGCCGGCCAGGAGCTCCACGCTGAGCGGCTCCCGGCCCTTGTCGGTCTGGCCGGTGCCCCGCGGGTCGGGCAGGAACACCTGGTAGCGCTCGGCGAGGGCCGGGGCAACCTTGTGCCACATCCAGTGGCTGAAGCCCGCCTCGGGGATCATCAAGAGGGGATGGCCGTCGCCGGCTACCTCGTAGTAAAGACGGATCCGGTTGACGTAGACGTCTCGCAGCATGGCACTCCTTGCACTCCGGTGTTTGCAGACCTCGCTGTGGGGCGACTCAAGTGTCTATCGGCAGGTCCACGCGCCACCCCTGGGCCGTCAAGCGGGGGAGGTATCGCTCCACCGCCGGCCGCAGGCGGGTAGCCTGGCGCACCTGGCGCCACGCCGTCGGGTCGGCGGCGAACAGAAGCGGGAAGATGGCAATGCCGTAGTCCACGCCGGGCCGGAGCGGGAACACCTCCACCCCCGACAGCAGGGTGCCGACCGCTGCGCCCGCCTCCTCTGCCACCAGCCAGGCGCCGGCCAGGTCCCACACCTTGGGGGTGAGCTGGATGCTGGCAGCCGCCATGCCTGCGCCCACCGCAGCCAGGTCGTAGGCCGCAGAGCCCAAGACCCGTGGCTTCAGCCGCAGCCGCACATCGAGCAGGCGCGGCGCCCGTGAGTCCAGGGCGATGAACAGGTTGCCGTGCAGGTCCGGCGCAGGCGGTGTCTGCAGCCGCCGGCCTTGAAACCACGCGCCCTGCCCTCGCGCGGCAGCGAACCGGTGGCCCAGCGCCGGGAAGTCAAGCACACTCACCAGCGGCTGGCCCTGGTGCAGCAACGCCAGAGAGACACCCCAATGGCTGAGGCCGTTGGCGAAGTTGGTGGTGCCGTCCAGCGGGTCCACCACCCACGTGAACTCCTCGCCGCCGTAGACGTGGGCGCCCTCCTCCGAGATCACGCCGTGGTGAGGGAACCGGCGGCGCACGGCGGTCTGGACGAGGTGGTCCACGTCCACATCGGCCTGGGTGACCAGGCTGCCGTCGCGCTTGACCACGGAGGCGGAGCGACCGAACCAGGCCATCAACCGTTGGCCCGCCTCGTGGGCCAGGGTATGGGCAAACTCCAACAGGGATGTCGTGTGGTCTTGGGTCATTGAGGCGTCGCCCACAGCAGGGCTGAAGTGTACTGCAAAAGCCCCGTTCACACAAACCGAGGCCGGCCCTCCGTGAGCCTAGGCTGTCGGTCCCTGGATCAGCAGCCGGCCTAGGCAGCGGAAGGCCTCCTCCACGCCCTCCCCTGTCTTGGCGCTAGTGAGATGCCAAGGGGCGTCGAGATGCCGGGCGACGGATTGAGCCTCAGCCAGCACCTCGGCGCCCTCTTCTCCCAACAGATCGCTCTTGTTGGAGACCACTACCACCCGGGCTGCCGGGTTTACGCGGCGCAGGTCCTGGACGTAGACGCCCAGGCTGGCCAGGGTCTCCGCCCGCGTCAGGTCGTGGACGCAGAGGGCGCCGGCTGCGCCCCGCAGGTAGCTCGCCCGCATGCGGTCGAAGTCCTCGCTGCCCGCCAGGTCCCACAGCAACAGGGTCAGCTCCACCAGCTCGTCGTCCACAGGCAGCGCGAGGGTCTTTCGGCTCACCTTAACGCCGATGGTGCTCAGGTACTTGTCGCTGAAGATGTCGTGCACGAAGCGGCTGACCAGGCTGGTCTTGCCGACGGCGAAGTCGCCCAGCAGGCAAACTTTTAGGCTCACCCTTCTCATGGCTCCTCCTCCACCCCCTTGGCGATGGGCAGCGTCAGGTGCACGCTAGTCCCCTGGCCCAGCGTGCTCTGCAGCCAGATGCGGCCGCCGTGAAGCTCCACCAACGAGCGCACAATGTACAGGCCCACGCCCGTGCCCGCGACACGAGCGCTTTCTGCCGACCGAGCCCGGTAGAAGAGGTTGAACGCCTGAAGCTGGTCCTCCGGGCTCATGCCGATGCCGGTGTCCGTCACCGTTAGATGCAGGAAGTCCGGATCGTCGTACACCGCAGCGCTGACGACCACTCGGCCTCCCGGCGGCGTGTACTTCACTGCGTTGTTGACCAAGTTGGCCAGGATTTGGTGCATGCGGAAGCGATCTACCAGCGCGACCGGCAGGTCGGGAGGACAGCGAATGGCCACCTCTAGACCCTTGGCCTGCCACTCCGGCCTCAGCTCCTCCACCACGCTGCGCACCAGCGGCTCCAGCTCCTCCGGCTGCAACACCAGCTCCAGCTTGCCCGCCTCCAGGCGCGCCGCGTCCAGGAGGTCGTTGGTGATCCGGAGGAGGCGCCGAGCCGCCTCCTGGATGGTGCGGACATAGGCTTGCTGTTGCGGCTGCATTGGCCCCGCCAGCTCCTCCAGCAGCACGTCGGCATAGCCGATGACAGCAGCTAGAGGGGTGCGGAGCTCGTGAGCCACAGCCGAGACGAACTGGGAACGAACCTCGTCGAGGCGACGCAGCTCGATGTTGGCCGCCGTGAGCAGCAGGTTCTTGTGCGCAAGCTCGGCCTGGGCCAGGCGCAGCTCGTTGCGCTGCTGCATCAGGCGCTGCTGGAGCTCCCCCTGCTCGGTCACGTCCAGCACTAGGTGAAACAGGCCAACCACACGATCGGCGTCGTCGAGAAGGGGGCGGTTGAAGAGACTGAGATAGCGCAGGCTGCCGTCCGCTCGCGTGCGGTTGACCCACTGCAGATCGAAGTCAGCCAGCTCCCCTTGCAGCACGCTGCGCAGGACCGCCTCGTGCCCCTCCAGCTCCGGCGTGAGGTCTGACAGGGCGCAACCCGGCCGGGCAACCCCCGCGAAAAGGGCGTAGGGGTCATCGGCCTCCTGCACCCGCAGGTCGGTCCCGGCTACGGCGTAGGCGTAGCGAGGCTGGGGCACCAAGGAGGCAATCAGGGCAGCGATGCGAGACGAAGGGGACATGGCGTGACCAGGGGACGACTCGAACGAGCAGGGGGCCGCCGTGGGCGCGGCCGCCGTGGGAGAGAGGATCACGGCGCGGTCGGGGTCCCGCCGGCCTCAGGCGCCACTGGCACCTGCTCGGCGGCCCCCTGGACGGTCACCCAGCGGCCGGACACCCAGCCGCGGCGGCCGTCGGCCAGACAACACACCTGCCACCACTGGCCGTCGGCGCTGCGGCCCACAACGGCGAAGGTCCGGCCGGCCTCGACGATCCCCAACGAAGGAGCCAGCAGAGACGGCCCGCTGCGCACGTTCAGGCGGAGCGCCTGCACCACGGCCAGGGGAGGAGGCGGAGTGGGCGTGGCCGTGGCAGCCGGCGTCGAGGTGGGGGTGGAGGTGGCAGTCGGGGTGGGGGTCGGCGTCGCAGTGGCCGTTGGCGTAGGCGTCACCGTCGGCGTGACGGTAGCTGTGGGCGTTGGAGTGACGGTTGCGGTGGCCGTGGGGGTAGCTGTCACCACGACCACCACAGGGCTCGGCGCGGCGGCTAGGTGTTGGGTGACTCGGCCAACCCAGGCGGCAGCCACGATGGCCAACGCACAGCACAGCAACAGAGCCATCAAGCCCAGAGCCAGGGCACGCTTCTGGCCCCGCGTCAGGCTGGGCGGCGCCGTCTCGGCCGGCGTGGCCGCGCCGATCAGGCCGGCGGTCGCGGGCTCCATCTCGACGAGGACCGAGGGATCGCCCGCGTACGACTGCAGCGCGGCTGCGTTGGCCTGGCTCAGGCGCACGGCCACCTCGCGCATGTGGGTGCGAAAGCCAGGCGGCTCGACCCCCTCCACCACCACCGCCAGGTAGAGCCACTGGGTAGCCTCGATCAGGATGCGACGGTCGCCGTATTGGATCTCGTCCAGCTCTCCCGGTCGCTCCCGACCGAAGGCCTGGGCGGTGAAGTCGCGAATGGCGGTCAGCATGCCGCTGATGAGGTCGCTGTCCGCCGAGCGGGCCGGGTCCTGCGACGCGTGCCACAGCAGCAGGCCCGTCTCCCGGTGGATGACGAAAACCTCGTCCACCTGAAAGGGCAGCGCCTCCCGCAGGGCCAGCTCCGCCTCGGACACGCCGCTCAGCCGCGCCCGCACCCGGCGCAGGATGGCCTGCGGGGTGAAGGAGTACCGCATGCGCGCGTCCACCGCCCGCGCCAGGTCGCGCACCGCCTCGGTGACCGCACGGGTCACCATCTGCCCCAGGATGGGATAGAGGGCCTCGACCATCTCGTCGCGGCCCTCCTGGATCTTGCGGCGGATGGCCTCCCCCAGGACGGGGGAGACCATCGCGGCCAGCGCCTGGGGATCGTCTAGCTTGGCGGCCAGGCGGTCCACCTCGACTTGGGTCGGCGCCACCAGGATACGCCGCAGCTCTTCCAGGGCTTGGTCGTCGGCGGTGGGCTCCGACAGGGGGGAGGAGGGCGCGGCGCGCTCCTCGGCTCGGTCCGGCACGGCCTGGTCCTTGTTATCCGGCTTCTACGTCCAGGTCTTGCAGCAGCTCGTCCAGGCCGGCGACGGCGCCCCCGCGGCGCAGCTGGTCGCCGATCTCGATGAACATCTGAGCCAGGGCCAGGCGGTCGGTCTTGTCCGCGGCCAGCTTGAGCGCAGCCTCCCGCAGCTCGGCCCGCAGCGAGTCGTCGGTCTGGCGCAGGTCGCGGCGCAGCTCCTGGATGGCCTGGCTGAGCGCAGCCTCCTGGTCGGCCAGCTGCTGGCTCAGCTGTTGCACCTCCTCTTGCAGGCGGCGGCCAAGCTGGGCGTTCTGCTCCGCCATCTGGTGGCTGAGCTGCGCCAGCCTCTCTTGCAGCCGCTGGCTCTCCTGCGTCAACTTGCCAGCCTGAGCCTCATCCTGGGCAGCCAGCTGGCGGGAGAGGCGGTCCGCCTCGGCCTTCAGCTTCTTGCTCTGGGCCGCGTCCTGGGCCGCAAGCTGCTCCGTCAGGCGGTCGAGCAGCCCCTGCAGGCGCTCCAGGTCTCGCTGGACCAGCTGAAAGCGCTGTTCCGTCTCCCGCACGAACGGCCCCAAGATGATGTCGCGCAGGCGTTCCACGTCCTTGGTCCCCTGGGTGGGCGCGCCCTCCGGCGCCGGCCTCTGTGGCATGAGCCTTCTCCTCTCCGCTTACAGCATCTCGACGCTCAGGGCGACCGCTTCGCCGCCGCCCAGGCACAAGGTGGCGAGCCCCGTCTTCAGGCCGCGCTGGCGCAGGGCGTAGAGCAAGGTGACCAGCACGCGCGCGCCGGAGCAGCCGATGGGATGGCCGAGGGCCACCGCGCCGCCGTTGACGTTCACCTTGTCCCAGTCCACCCCGAGCTCGCGGCCGTCGGCGATGGTCTGGGCGGCGAAGGCCTCGTTGATCTCGATCAGGTCGAAGTAGTCAATCCCCACCCCGAGCTTGTCCATCAGCTTGCGCACGGCGAAGATGGGCGCAGCGAACAGCTCCAGGGGTCGGACGGCGGCCTGGGCATAGCCGGTGACGCGCGCCAGGGGCTTGAGCCCCAGCTGGGCGGCCTTGCGGTCGCTGGCCACCACCAGGGCGGCCGCGCCGTCGCTGATGGGCGGCGCGTTGCCGGCGGTTACCGTGCCGTCCTTCTGGAAGGCCGGCTTCAGCTTGGCCAGCGCCTCCAGGCTGGTGTCGCGGCGGGGGGTCTCGTCGGTGTCGAAGAGCACCGTCTCCCCCTTCTTGCCGGGCAGCGGCACGGGCACGATCTCCTCCTTGAAGCGGCCGGCGTCAATGGCCGCCACGGCCCGGCGGTGGCTCTCCAGGGCAAAGCGGTCCTGGGCCTCGCGGGTCACCTCGTACTCCCGTGCAATCCACTCGGCAGCGTTGCCCATGTGGTGGTTCTCAAAGGCGCACCACAGGCCGTCGTGCACCATGCCGTCCACGATCTCGGCGTTGCCCATGCGGTAGCCGAAGCGGGCCTTGGGCAGGTAGTAGGGGGCCAGGTTCATATTCTCCATGCCGCCGGCCACGAAGAGCTCGCCGTCGCCGGAGCGGATGGCCTGGGCGGCCATCATCACCGCCTTCAGCCCGGAGCCGCATACCTTGTTGATGGTGGTCGCGCCGACGGACACGGGCAGGCCTCCCTTGATGGCCGCCTGCCGCGCCGGCGCTTGCCCCTCCCCGGCAGGCACCACGTTGCCCATGATCACCTCGTCCACGGCGCCGGGGTCAATGCCGGCCCGCTCCACCGCCGCCTTGACGGCAATAGCGCCCAACTCAGGGGCCGGGATGTTGCTCAGCGCGCCCTGGAACTTGCCGATGGGCGTGCGCGCTGCGCTGACGATCACCACCTCGGGGTATTCCATGGTGTCCTCCTTGACAAAGAGCCGGGCCATGCCGGCCGTTGAGAAAACCGGGGGCGTCAGACACTGTGCAATGTATCACGGCCTGGAGTTTCTGTCAAGCAGGCCTCGGCCTGCGCCCACGAAGGCCGGCCACTTGCTTCCCCCCTGCGGGGATGCTATAATAGCCGCACACAAAGTTGGCAACTCCCAGGGAGTTGCTAACTTTTCTCACCCCCATCGAGGCCACCGGATTGAACGACCAAGCTAGCACCCCAGCCGATCCCATCGCCCCTGCAGACGCCCCCCCTGCCTCCACCCCTCGCCCATCCCCCTGGGTCGCTTGGGCGCGCGAGGCGCTGGAGACGGTGGTGCTCACCTTGGTCATCTTCCTGCTCATCCGGACCGTCGTCCAAAACTTCCGGGTGGACGGCGCGTCCATGGAGCCCAACTTCCACCACGGCCAGTTCCTGCTGATCAACAAGCTGGCCTATCGCCTGGGCGAGCCGCAGCGGGGAGACGTCATCGTGTTTCGCTACCCGCGCGACCCCAGCCGAGACTTCATCAAGCGGGTGATCGGCTTACCGGGCGAGACGGTGGAGGTGGTGGAGGGGGAGGTCTACATCAACGGCCAGCCGCTGCCGCCGCTGCCCAACATCCCCGACGCCTACTACTCCAGCCCGCCCGTCACCCTGGGGCCGGACGAGGTGTTTGTGATGGGCGACAACCGCCCTAACTCCAGCGACTCCCACACCTGGGGCCCGCTGCCCCTGGACCTGGTGATCGGCAAGGTGGTGCTCTCCTACTGGCCGCCCAGCGAGTGGGGCCTGGTGCGCACGCCGCCGGCCTACGAGCCCTTGCCCGCCGGCGGAGGAGGGCAGCCATGAGCCCCGCGCCCAGCGAGGAGCAGGTGCGCGCCGTCGCGCGCGAGGTGTTGCAGCGGCTGATGGCCTCCGGCCAACCGACCGCAGCCCACGCCGGCCCGCCTGCCGCGCGGCGCAGCGTGGTGGACGCAGCGGCGGTCGCTGCGGCGCCCACCGGAGGCGTCCTAGAGGTGCCCGCCGACGCGCTGATCACGCCCCTGGCGCGCGACGTGGCGCTGGAGCGGGGGATCACCCTGCGCGCCGGCCCGGCGCAGCCCCAGGTGACCACCCCGCGGGAGCGCACGGTGGCCATCGGCGCTGACCACGGCGGCTACGAGCTGAAGGAGCAGCTCAAGGCCTACCTGGCCGAGCTCGGCTGGCACGTGGTGGACTGCGGCACCCACAGCCGCGACAGCGTGGACTACCCCGACTTCGCCTACGCCGTGGCGCGGCTGGTGGCCGACGGCCGGGTGCAGTGGGGCATCGTGGTGGACGGCGCGGGCATCGGCTCGTGCATGGCGGCCAACAAGGTGCCCGGCGTGCGGGCTGCCCTCTGTTACGACCTGGCCACTGCCGTGAACAGCCGCGAGCACAACCACGCCAACGTGCTCACCTTGGGCGCCGGCCTGATCGGCCCCGCCCTGGCCCGCCAGATCGTCAAGACGTGGCTGGAGACCCCCTTCGGCGGCGACCGCCACGCGCGGCGGGTGGCCAAGATCATGGAGATCGAGCGACGGTTTGCGCGCCCATGAACTACACCCTGGACCAACTGGTTGACATCGTCGCCCGCGAGGTGCTGAAGCGCTACCCGGCGGACGGCGCGGCCTGCTCCAGCTGCGGGCCGCAGTGCGACGGCCACTGCGCGGCCACCTGCCCCGACCGCTGCCGCGAGGTGGTGAGCGCCGGCGCAGACCGACTGTCGGCGCGGCTGGGCACGGGCAAGGTGGCGGCCGACCTGGCGCGCATGATTGACCACACCCTGCTCAAGCCGGAGGCCACCGCGGACCAGATCGTCAAGCTGTGCGCCGAGGCGCGGGAGAACGGCTTCGCCACGGTGTGCGTGAACCCCACCTGGGTGGCGCTGGCGGCGCAGGAGCTGCGAGGCAGCCCGGTGAAGGTGTGCACCGTGGTGGGCTTTCCACTGGGCGCTACCCTGCCGGAGGTGAAAGCCTTCGAGACGGAGCGCGCCATCGCCCTGGGCGCCAGCGAGATTGACATGGTGCAGAACATCGGCGCGCTCAAGTCGCGCGACTACAAGCGGGTAGCCGACGACATCGCCGCGGTGGTGCGGGTGGCCCACGCCCGCCAGGCCAGCGTCAAGGTGATCATCGAAACCGCGCTGCTCACCGACGACGAGAAGATCGAGAGCTGCGTGATTGCCCAGGCCGCCGGCGCGGATTATGTCAAAACTTCCACCGGCTTCTCCACCGGCGGCGCCACGGTGGCCGACGTGGCCCTGATGCGGCGGGTAGTGGGCCCGGGCATGGGCGTCAAGGCGTCGGGCGGCATCAAGTCGGCCGCTGACGCTGCGCAGATGATCGCGGCCGGCGCCACCCGCTTGGGCGCCAGCGCCGGCGTGAAGATCGTGCGCGAGGCGCGCGGCGGGTGACGAACCCCGGAAAGGAAGGCACCGGTGCACGAGACGCGCACCAGCGACCTGGCCATCCTGTTGGGACACGCGCTCCAGTGCGAGGCGTGCCGCGAGCGGCTGCTGACGGCGCCCGACCGGGTGTTGGTGGGCCGCAAGATCTCCGCGGAGCAGCGCAGCCAGGTGGCAGCCCTGCGCAACGAGGACTTCGAGAGCGCGGCGGCGCTAGCCGCGGCCGTTGGCCTGTCGCTGCCGGAGCTGGTGGAAGGCCAGAACCACCCGCGCGCCCGCTTGCGCCATCTGTAGAGCCGGAAGCGTTAGACCTCCCCGGTCGCGGCGGTGCTCGGCGATGAGGCCGTTGGACCACGGCGCTGCGCCGGCTTGTGGAGCGTAACCGCTTCATTCACTCATCCCGTCTAGAAGGAAAGACACCTCGTGGCCGTCGAACTGAGATCCTTCGTCTTCCTGGACAGCCTGCAGCCGCAGCACGCAGCGTTTCTGGGCACGGTGGCACGCGGCTTCCTGCCCTTGCCCAACGACGCTTCTCTGTGGATCGAGATCTCCCCCGGCATCGAGATCAACCGCATCACCGACATCGCGCTCAAGGCCACGCGCGTCAAGCCGGGCATGCAGATCGTGGAGCGCCGCTACGGCCTGCTAGAGGTGCACTCCCCGTCGCAGGCCGAGACCCGGGCCGCAGGCGCGGCCATCCTGGAGGCGCTGGGGCTGCGGGAGGAGGACCGCATGAAGCCGCGCATCCTCTCCAGCCAGATCATCCGCAACGTGGACGCGCACCAGGTGCAGCTCATCAACCGCATGCGCCACGGCCACATGCTGCTGGCCGGCCAGACCCTCTACGTGCTGGAGGTGGAGCCGGCCGGCTACGCCGCCCTGGCTGCCAACGAGGCCGAGAAGCGGGCCGAGATCAACATCCTGGAGGTGGTGGCCTTCGGCGCGTTCGGCCGCGTCTACCTGGGCGGCGAGGAGCGGGACATCATGGCCGGCTACGGCGCGGCCCTGGCGGCCCTGGAGGGCCTCACCGGCCGCGAGCCCGCGGGCAGCAACGATTGATCAC